>DATGMV010000187.1:0-11324 GCA_035307185.1 Fermentimonas sp.
AGGTTTATCTCGTCCCATACTTGATTGGCAAACTCCATTAACTTGTCTTCAGTATATGATGCATATTTGTGGAAGTATGACTCGGGGTTGCTAAAAGCTGTTTTTTGAAGTTTCTTGAACCTATCTAAATACCATTGTCGAAGATCTTTTTCGCTGGCATCCACATAGATTGAATAGTCGAAAAAGTCAGAAACAAATACTCTTCGCCTTACTTTTGCATTTGATACCTGCAAAACATTAATACCTTCAACAATTAAAATGTCGGGACGGTTAAAAGTCTGTACTTTGTCTTTAATTACATCGTAATATAGATGAGAGTATACCGGGACCTCTAACTGCTCTTTACCCGATTTTACTCCGGATAGGAAGGATAGTAGTTTTTTTGCGTCGTAGCTTTCCGGAAATCCCTTTTTATTTAACAGACCTCTTTTTTCCAACTCTTCGTTGGGGTATAAAAAACCATCGGTGGTAATGAGTTCAACTTTGGGGTTGCCCGGTGTAAGTGATAGTAGTTTTTGAAGTACGCGTGCAGTAGTACTTTTGCCTGCAGCCACACTTCCTGCAATACCTATTATATAGGGAATGGTATGACTGGTGTTTTCGAAAAACTGATCGAGCTCATTGTGTAGATTACGATAATGTGTGATATAAATTTGCAGAAGACTAATCATAGGAATATAAATGTCTTCAACCTCACGCTGTGTGAGTGGCTCGTTTAAAGCTTGAAGTTTTGTGAGGTCGATATCGGATATGGGAAACATGGGATGTTCTTCGAGTTTCCTCCATTCGTCGCGAGTAAATGCACGAAAGGGTGAATAAGTAACTTCGTATGATTTGTTCATTTGATTGTTGATTTAAACAATACAAAAGTATATTTTTTTTTTGATATCCATATCTCTTACTATTAAAGCCCGTACTTTATCTATAATCTATATAATATATACATATATTTACCTTATGTCTTCATTATACAAATATAAGGAGAACATAAGGAGAACATAAGGGAAACATAAGGGAAACATAAGTAGATACCGAAAGTGTCCTGTTAAAAACATGACGATAAAATCAAAGCATTAGTGAATGCAGAGAACAATGCTTTATAATAATGACTTTGAATCACTAAAAATAAAAAAACGGTTAGAGGTAAATTTCTAACCGTTTTGGAACTATAATCTCAAGTCTAAGTATTGACTCTGATAAATTGATACCTATCTAATTGATAAATGAGTTCAGACCCAGTTTAAAGTGCTAAATTACAAGTATAATTATTATTCAATCATTTCAATGCTTCGTTTAACGAAATTGCTTAATGCCTCACCTTTGAGCATTCCGCTTGAAAGTAGCGCAAGATCTACAAGATATTTTAGCTTGCCTTCTTTGGTAGTTTCTGCTATTAGTTCTTCTTTATTTTTATCTTTACTTGTATCAATTAGATTTTTTATAATGGTATGCTGAACGTTTAGTACAACTTGGTAAGTATTTGGCATTTCGCCATAAAATGCCATTTGTTGTTGCATTGCTGCCATCTCCTTCATTCTACGTGAAAATTCGTCTTGAGTGATTTGAATTGGTTTGGAGGATTCTCCTAACGATTTAAATACAACTCCAAACTCTGTTTTCTCCATTTCAGGAATTTGCGATTTCACGGTTTCTGTAATTATTTCTTTTTGCTCATCTGTGAGTTCAACTTCTTTAATTTCGTCTTTTTGAATTATATGTTCTATAATGTCGCTGTCTACTCTTACGAAACGGGTTTTATCTATTTTTTGCTCCAATAGTCCCACCCAGTGTACATCGAGTTGTCCGTCCATCAAGAGTATATCGTAACCCTTCTCTTTTGCCGCATCTATATGTGCATACTGTTCTTGAGGGTTACTGCAGTATAGGTATATAGTATCGCCATTCTTGTCGGTCTGACTGCTCTCTACAAGTGTTTTATACTCATCTAAAGTGAAATATTTGCCTTCGACGTTTTTTAGGAGAGAGAATTTTTTAGCTCTTTCGGTGAATCTCTCCTCAGTTAACATACCGTATTCAACAAATAACTTGAGACTATCCCATTTTTCTTCAAACTGCGATCTCTCTTTCTTAAAGAGCTCCTCTAACTTGTCGGCTACTTTTTTAGTGATATGATTTGATATTTTTTTAACGTTGTTGTCGCCCTGAAGGTATGAGCGAGAAACATTGAGAGGTATATCGGGTGAGTCTATGACTCCATGCAGAAGTGTAAGGAATTCAGGAACGATACCTTCAACTGAGTCTGTTACAAACACTTGATTGCTATAAAGTTGAATTTTGTTCCTTTGAAGCTCGATATTTGTCTTAACTTTTGGGAAGTAAAGTATACCTGTGAGATTAAACGGATAATCTACATTAAGGTGGATCCAAAACATAGGCTCTTCGTTGAATGACATAGGATATAGATCACGATAAAAGTTTATGTAATCTTCATCATTTAAGCCGGATGGTTGACGACGCCAAAGTGGATTTATGTCATTTATTATATTATCTTCTTCTGTGTCAACGTTTTTGCCATCTTTCCACTCTTGTTTCTTGCCAAAAACAATTGGTACAGGTAGGAACTTGCAATACTTTTCTAATAGAGACTCAATTCTGTTTTTCTCGAGGTATTCGGTGAATTCGTCATCTATATGTAGAATTATATCTGTTCCTCTATCACCTTTTTCTGCCGTTTGCATAGTGAACTCTGGTGTACCGTCGCAAGTCCATCTTACGGCAGGTTCATCTTTATAGGATTTGGAAACTATTTCTACCTGTTTTGAAACCATAAATGAAGAATAGAAACCGAGTCCGAAATGGCCTATTATTGAATTTGCATCATCTTTATACTTGTCTAAAAATTCGTTTGCAGAGGAAAGTGCTATCTGATTTATGTATTTGTCAACTTCTTCTGCTGTCATACCTATACCACGATCTGAGATTGTGAGTGTGTGGTTTTTTGAATCTATAGAAACACTAACCGATAAATTTCCCAGCTCACCTTTAAATTCGCCTCTGTCTGACAATGTCTTTATTTTCTGTGTAGCATCTACGGCGTTTGATACTAACTCGCGTAGGAAAATTTCCTGATCGCTATAAAGAAATTTTTTAATGATTGGAAAAATGTTGTCTGTTGTAACTCCAATTTGTCCTTTCTGTACCATATGTATACTGTTTTTTTAATTTTGATTTTAACTTACTAAGTATTAGCAAATAGTATGCCAATGCTATTTGCGGGGGAGTGGGTAATAAATAAATTTTCAACTACACTCTTTGCGAAAAATATACAAATGAGAATGACGCATAATGAGTTATAGTTTTTGTATATGGGATATAAATCCCCAAATTAAATACTTTTTTCTTTAATTAATTACCTGTATATCAAAGTGTAGAGTGATTGGTTTAACAGTTTAACACTAATTAAATATAATTTATCGTAAAAACGTTGTTTGTTTAAATATTTATAGTATATATTTGTCAGACACAATCATTTTAAAAAGTCATTGCTTATGAAGACAAAAAACGCATTCGAGACACAGTTGTTAAGTTTACAAGACAATATGTTTAATTTTGCCTTAACGTTAACTGCTGACAGAGAAGAAGCAAAAGATTTATTACAAGAGACTACCCTAAGAGTATTAGATAATAGAGAGAAGTATTATGAAAATGTCAATTTTAAAGGTTGGGTTTTTACAATCATGCATAATATTTTTGTAAATAATTATCGCAAGATAGTAAGAAGTCAAACCATAATTGATAAAACTGAGAATCTTTATCATCTAAACTTACCGCAAGATTCGGGCTTTGATACACCAGACGGTGCTTATACTATTAAAGAGATTAACAAAGCAATAAATAGTTTCACAGACGAGTATAAAGTTCCTTTTTCTATGCATGTTTCGGGTTATAAATACGAGGAAATTGCAAAACATTTAGGTTTGCCAATCGGAACAGTTAAGAGTAGAATTTTCTTTGCTCGCAAACGATTGAAAGATATGTTGAAAGATTTCAGGTTCTATGCTGAGTAGTCAGCAAGATATTCAAATAAATAGAAAAGCCTCTTCGCAATTGAAGAGGCTTTTCTGTTTTTATTATTAGGTATTTGCTAAGATTGCTTCTCTGGTATTGTAAATACCTTTGGGTTGTCAATCTTCTCTTTTAATAAAGCGATGTTGAGCACCTCTTTTACATCACTAACATAGTAGAAAGTGAGTCCTTTCAGGTAATCTTCTTTAATCTCTTCTATGTCCTTTTTGTTCTCTTTACATAAAATGATATCTGTGATGCCCGCACGTTTTGCCGCAAGTATCTTTTCGCGAATACCACCTACGGGTAATACCTTGCCTCGAAGTGTTATTTCGCCTGTCATTGCGAGATTGGATCTTACTTTTCTTTGAGTATAGCTCGATACTAATGAGGTGATCATGGTGATACCTGCAGATGGTCCGTCTTTAGGTATAGCTCCCTCCGGAACGTGCACGTGAGTGTTGTAATGCTCAAATATTTCGGAGTTTATGTTCAACTCCTCGGCGTGAGATTGAATGTATTCCATTGCAAGCATTGCCGATTCTTTCATTACATCACCAAGATTACCTGTCAATGTTAGCTTTGAACCCTTACCTTTGCTCAAAGAGCTTTCTACAAATAATATTTCACCACCTACAGCGGTCCATGCCAGTCCGGTAACCACTCCTGCATAATTGTTGCCCTGATACTGGTCTCTACTGTATTCCTCTTTGCCAAGATATTCATATAGGTGAGAAACCTTTAGCGATTTAGGATATTCTTCCTCTGAGGCAATCCTTCTGGCCACTCTACGCATTATCTTAGCAATCTTCTTGTTTAATTCACGAACACCCGACTCACGAGTGTATGACTCAATTATTTTTTGAAGTGTAGTCTTTGGAATTGAGAACTCTTTTTTATTTATTCCGTGATTCTCTAACTCTTTTGGTATGAGATGTCTGTGAGCAATCTCAATTTTCTCCTCAGTTATGTAACCTCCAACATTTATTAGCTCCATACGATCGAGCAAAGGGCGAGGTATACTGTTGAGATTATTTGCTGTTGCAATAAACAATACTTTTGAAAGATCGTAATCTATTGAAAGATAATTGTCGTGAAAAGTAGTATTCTGCTCCGGATCGAGCACTTCGAGCAAAGCTGATGAGGGATCGCCCCTAAAGTCGGAACCAATTTTATCTACTTCGTCCAGCACGAAAACAGGGTTTGATGAACCTGCTTTTTGTATATTCTGAATTATTCTGCCCGGTATGGCACCTATATATGTGCGTCTGTGACCTCTAATCTCTGCTTCATCATGAAGCCCGCCAAGCGAAACACGTACATACTTTCGGTTGAGAGCCTGTGCTACTGATTTCCCCAGTGATGTTTTACCAACTCCGGGAGGACCATATAAACAAAGGATAGGCGACTTTAAGTCACCCTTCAATTTCAACACAGCAAGGTGTTCTATAATACGTTCCTTTACCTTATCCATGCCAAAATGATCTTTGTCGAGTACCTTTTGAGCATTTTTTAGATTGAAGTTATCTGTTGTATATTCGTTCCAGGGCAGCTCTAAAATAGTTTGTAAATAACCAAATTGAACTGAGAAGTCGGGAGAGTTAGGATTTAGTCTCTCTAATTTTTGCACTTCTTTTTCAAAAGTCTCGGCTACCTCGGTACTCCATTTTTTGTCTTTAGCTTTTTTTCTGAATTCATCAATTTCTATTTGCTGTGAGTTGCCTCCCAGTTCTTCCTGAATCGTTTTTATCTGTTGTTGCAGGTAAAACTCTTTCTGTTGCTGATTCAGATCTTCGCGGGTCTTGAGTTGGATGTTCATTTTCATCTCCATTATTTGCGACTCGCGGTTGAGCTTGTTTAATATTCGTAGGGCAAGCTCTTTTTCATCATCAATATTTAAAAGCTCCTGTTTTTCAGAAGTATCTATAGGTAAATTTGTTCCGGAATAACTTACAAGCATATTTAAGAACGAATCGTTACTTAATGTGCGCAATAGCTCTTTAGGAGTTTCACCTATTAATTGAAACATATGAAGCATTGTTTCGCGTATTGACTCAAGAACAGCTGTGTACTCCTTGTCGTCTTTTGAAGCACTTACTGTTTCTCTTACCTTGTAAGTAGCCTCCATGTAAGGCTGTATTTGAGTCATCTCTATCCAGTCGAAACGTTTCTTTGCTTGTACGATTATGCTGACGTTATTGTCAGATAATTCAATTACACGAATAATTTCTGCTATTACACCCAGTTTGTATAAGTCGTCGGGGGTAGGATTTTCAACATCTGCATCTTTCTGACAAACGAGTCCGATATACTTTTTTTTGCTTTTACCAAGTGCTCTGATTAGGTTCAACGACTTTTTTCTACCTACAGATATGGGTAGTGCACTTCCCGGGAAAATAGTTGTATTTCTTAGGGGAAGAATTGGTATGGTTTTATCTAAATCAGATTCTTTTATATCAGTATCACCACCAATGAAATCACCTGTGATGAACGAAATTATATCTCCTGGAGAGTCCTTTTGGAACAATTTTATTTCTTTAAATGGATTCATATTATTCTTTTAATCGAATTTGGAAAACGAATAAACAACTACATTTGTTTATAGTAAAGTATACTAATTTAGTCAAATTCCGTGCCAAAGAGGTTACGGTTGTATTTAAAGTGATGAAAAATTTTGTAACGACATAATGACAGATAAAGGGGAGTTTATACTTTTATATGATGGTGATTGCAGCTTTTGCAATCGTTGGGTGCAATGGGTTGTAGATAGAGACAAGGGTAGGGCATTTAGATTTGCAGCCATTGAATCAGACTTCTCTAAAGAGCTGCATAGATATTTAAATATTGATATAAATACTGATTCAATCTCACTAATTAAAACAGGAGATTTAATTAGAGGACAAAAAAATGTACGAATACTTAGTAAGTCAAAAGCTGTGTCTTATCTGTTCATGAATTTAGATCAATCCGCTTTTTTGTACAAGGTTTTAAAGGTTACACCAAGGATTATTTCGGATTTTGCTTATGATTGTATTGCTGCTCTACGCAGATATTTGCCGGTTCGGGATTGCCGATTGTATAATTCCGAAGAGAGAGATTTATTTTTAAATGAGGTAGATTTTGTTCAATTCATTTCATAGTCAATATAAAAAGATGTAATTTTGCGGTTCTAAAAAAATCCGAAAATTGAAAAAGGTGATAACCATTAAAGACAAACAATTTGAACTCTTCATTGAACAAGAGGTTATTGAGCTGGAGATAAAACGAGTAGCCCATCAGATAAACGCAGATTTAAAGGATAAAAATCCAATTTTTCTTGCAGTGCTTAATGGTGCTTTTATGTTTGCGGGAGAGCTGATGAAGGAGGTGTCTATACCGAGCGAAATAACATTTGTGAGATTAGCATCTTACAGTGGTGTATCGTCAACAGAGCACGTGAAAGAAGTGTTGGGGCTTAATGAAAGTATAGAAGATCGTGTTGTTGTTATTATTGAAGATATTGTTGACAGTGGAAACACAATGACTGCCCTTATGAAGGAGTTGGAGAAGTATAATCCTTCTGATATTAAGATTGCTACTTTGTTGTTTAAGCCGGCAGCACTTGTTAAGAAGTTAAACCTTGATTATGTTGCACTTGAGATACCAAATGATTTTATTGTTGGCTATGGTTTAGATTTCGACGGCTATGGCAGGAATCTGAAAGATATTTATAAGGTTAGACAATAAACGGTTTCCCAATTAAACTATTTGGATAAAATTATATCAAAATAGTGGGCTTTATGAAAAAAATAGCTATTTTTGCAATCTAAGCAGTCGAAAATAAATTTATGAAGCAGATAAAAATTATTCACAATGAACAAAGATGAACAAAAAAAATCACCAAAGGCGAATCTGGAAACGCACAGAGGTACCTTCATCCTAATGGGATTGGTTTTTGGTATTTCTGTACTTTTCTTTGCTTTTGAATGGGCTACTGTAACTGAAAAGTTGGATGAGACCATTATCGTTCAGGATGTCTTGGCTGAAGAGGAAATTGAAATTACTCGTCGTGACCCGGCTCCACCTCCACCCCCACCTCCACCGGAACCCGAAACGCCGGAGATTATTGAGGTAGTTGAGGAAGAGGTAGAAACAAAATTTGAAATTAATGTTGAGGACGACCAAACTCAAAGACAGGTGCAAGCATATGTTCCGCCTCCACCACCACAACCAAAGAAAGAAGAAGTAACTGAAGAGATTTTTGTTGTTGTTGAGGAACAACCCGAGTATCCAGGAGGAAATGCTGCAATGATGCAATTCCTAAGTAACAATATTAGATATCCGGTTATTGCTCAAGAAAACGGAATCCAAGGACGTGTTATTTGTAACTTCGTTGTGGAGAGAGATGGCAGCATTACTGACGTACAGGTTGTTAGGGGAGTTGACCCTTCGCTTGACAAGGAAGCTGTTAGAGTAATCCAGCAAATGCCTAAATGGAAGCCCGGTAAACAAAGAGGACAATCAGTGCGTGTTAGATTTACATTGCCTGTTGTGTTCCGTTTACAAAACTAATTTTATAATTAACGTATAATTAAGCTGCTTTTCGAATTCGAGAAGCAGCTTTTTTTTAATTTATGAACATATTCAAATTAAATCAACTATGAACTCCAGAGTTAATTTCTTAGAAAAAAGAATAAATGAAGAACTTAAGAGGGTTTTAATAAATGATCAGCCACGCACATTATTCGATCCACCTGTATATGTTTTTTCATTGGGTGGTAAAAGAATACGTCCTATTTTGGCATTAATGGCTGCCGATTTGTTTGAAAAAGATATTGAACCTGTTATTAATCCTGCTTTGGCAGTGGAAATATTTCATAATTTCTCGCTTTTACATGATGATTTAATGGATAATGCTGATGTTCGCAGAGGTAGTGATACTGTACACAAAAAATGGAACGAAAATACAGCAATTCTATCTGGTGATGCAATGGTAATTGAAGCTTACAGGTATGTTGCAAAATTGCCGGATAAGTATTTGTCAAGAGTTTTGGAGTTATTCTCTAAGACTGCAATGGAAATTTGCATTGGACAACAGTATGATATGGATTTTGAACAACGCTATGATGTTACTGAAGATGAGTATCTGAATATGATCAAACTAAAAACAGCAGTGCTTATAGGATGTTCTTTGAAGATTGGTGCAATTATATCCGATGCAAGCAAAGAAGACGCAGACTCTCTGTATCGGTTTGGAATTAATCTGGGTCTTGCTTTTCAACTTAAAGATGATTTGTTAGATGTGTATGGAGATTTTAAAACTTTTGGAAAGAAGCCTGGCGGAGATATTTTAAGTAATAAAAAAACATTTTTGCTGATAAGGGCACTCGAAAGCTCTAATCATGAGCAGCGAAAAGAACTTGAGAAATGGATTGGCGCTATAAACTATAATCCCGATGAGAAAATTGCTGCTGTTAAAAATATTTACGATGAATTAAATCTGAAAAGTTTAGTAGAGAATCTCATTGAAAAGTACTATCTTGCATCTTTGGAATGTTTATCTTCCATAAGTGTACCTGATAACCGTAAAAAAGATCTTAAAGACCTATCGGAGAATCTGATGTACAGAGACAAATAGAACAGTTTAAAATTAAAAAGCGGAATGCCATATAGAAGATTACCCAATACCGATACCGCACGGATTAAAGCCCTTAAAACAGCAATAGAGAAAGGAGAGAGTACAGATTATAAGGAGTTGCAGATGTCAACTAAGGTTTTATCTGCCGCTAAGGTAGTATTAGCACAATTTGAAAATCTTTCTTCTCGATATCGCAGAATGCATGATATACAAGTTAAGGCTAACAAGTCATTCCAGATTAAAGTGAAAAATGTGAAAATGTATATATCGCATTTTGTGCAAGTGCTTTATATGTCTGTTGTAAGGTCTGAAATTAAGGAGTCTCATTTGACTTTCTATGGTCTTGAGAATGCAAATATGGTAGTTCCGGATCTTACATCTAATGAGTTAATCTTAGAGTGGGGAAATAAGATAATTGATGGTGAAAATGAGCGAATCTCTAAAGGAGGTGTTCCAATTTATAATCCATCTATTGCAAAAGTAAATGTAATGTTCTCTTTATTTAAAGAAGGTTACCAAAATCAGAAGTTGCATCAGAAAAGCACACTAAGAGTTATGGACGAGGTTGCATCTTATCGTGAAACTGTAGATAAGGTTATTTTTGATATATGGGAAGAGGTGGAGAAGAACAGTTTGAAAATTCCTGCCGAGCATCGATTAGATAGAAATAGAGAGTATGGTGTTGTATATTATTACAGAAAAGGTGAGGCAGTAGAATGAATATTATTGATACACATTCACATCTTTTTACCGAAGAGTTTAAGGAGGATCTTAGTGAGGTTGTGGCAAGAGCCAAGCAGGCGGGCGTCGGCAAGATACTTCTCCCCAATATTGATGAAAATACTATTGATGACCTGAAATCATGTACTTCAAAATATTCGGATATATTTATCGGAATGATGGGTCTTCATCCAACAAGTGTAAAAAATGATTGGAAAAATCAGTTGCAGCTGATATATAATGACCTGAATAGGAATGATTATATTGCAGTTGGTGAGATCGGAATCGATTTATATTGGGATACTACACTCAAGAAAGAACAAATTATTGTATTTGAGGAGCAGCTGAAGTGGAGTGTAGAGAAGAATTTGCCTGTATCTATTCACTTTAGAAATGCTACTGTTGAAGTTATAAATAGTATTAAAAGGATAGGCGAGAATTCCTTAAGAGGTGTTTTTCATAGTTTTGGGGGTACCGTTGATGAACTTAATGAAATTTTGAAGCTGAAGAATTTTATGATAGGTGTTAACGGAGTTGTTACTTTTAAAAATTCAGGTATGAGTGATACATTGAAATACTGCCCTAAAGATCGCTTAGTGCTGGAGTCAGATTCACCCTATCTTTCCCCAATGCCTTATAGAGGAAAACGTAATGAATCATCATATTTAAGGTTTGTATTGAAGAAAATATCAGAAGTTTGGAACTTAAAAGAAACTGTAGTTGCAGAACTTACAACTCAGAATGCGTTAAATATGTTTGGAGATAAACTAAATAGTTGATAATAACAGAGGTGATGAATTTTAAAATATTTTCGACTTGTAGTAGCTTATAATTGATTAATTCAGTAAATTTGCAACCTAAATTGAGCGGGATTGAAATATTTTTAGTAATTTGCGCCCGTTTCCGGGAAGTCCCTCTTTTGGAGAGATGCTCGAGTGGTTGAAGAGGCACGCCTGGAAAG
>DATGMV010000188.1:0-2333 GCA_035307185.1 Fermentimonas sp.
GCAATAATGTATGATTTGCAGAATGATGGTGATCACGAAATTTTGATTTCTATGGCACATACAATTCAAGAACCTAATATTATTAGTAGGGGTGTCACTAAGATTTACAGACCTGATTCACTAACCTCAGTTATCTCTGATGATATAGTTCCAAATTCAATTAAGCTAAATCAAAATTATCCGAACCCGTTTAATCCGTCAACTACAATTAAATTTGAATTAAATCAACTGAGTAATATCTCTATAAAAGTTTTCAACATATTAGGGAAAGAAATAACTACACTGTTAAATAAAGAATTATCTCCCGGCAGTTATACAATTGACTGGGAAGCCAGGGATAGTAACGGTCAGTTACTTCCATCAGGTGTGTATTTAATAAGATTAACTGCAAATAATAATGCAGGTAATTACACGCAAACTATTAAAACATTGTTATTAAAATAATTTTATAAAATTTTTAAGGAGATAAGAAAATGAGAAAGATAATTCTCTTTATCGTTTTGTTTTGTCAGTTGTCCTTCGGACAGGGATGGAATAACACAGTTACAACTTCCATCAATGAACCAAATCTTGAAAAGATGGATTTGTTTACTAATGCTTCAGGCAACCACGTTCTAATTAAAAGAACGAATGGAGATATAGTATATTACAGAATGAATAGTCAGGGAAGTGTAACCAGAAATCTTACATTAGCCAATAACGGAGATTTTCCAAATATTGTTGGAACCAATGATATTATTATTGCGATATATAAAGTTGGAAACCAGATAACCGGAAAATATTCTTTAACCAATGGTTTGGGATGGACATCATTACCTAATAGTATAAATACAACTGGAAACCTATGTAACGGCATTGATGCAGTTTTTGAAGAAGGTGTGTCAGGTGGAGTTCATCTTGTTTGGGCAACACAGGATCAATCCCCATATTATTATGAAACATATTACTATAGGTTAAGGCAATAGGATTATCAATGGGTAGAATTCAAAAATGTAACCGACCACAACAATGGATGGATTGGAGGAATTCCGTCTGTGACTTTCTCACCCGGTCGTGTTCACATTAGCTTTAATATGGGTGCAACAGATTCACCTGATGCTCATGGAGACGATGTGAGAACAAGAGATAGAGTTAATGGTGTTTGGCAAGATCCTACTCCTGCTGTTCAATATCCCGAACGTTCAGGTTATGAAAAGTTAATTGTAAGAGGTTCTACACAATATCTTTTCTACTCACGAAGAAATCCAGGTGGTCTTGTTACCAACGATTTACTCTATAGAACAAGAAGCGTAGCGGGTGGTTCTTGGTCAGGCTCTACCGTACTTGCATATACAATTTCTAATAATAGAAATTCTTTCAATACAACAAGAACCAGTAACGATAATATTCATATTGTTTATCATCCTGAATATAGTGGACAAAACTACGGCTTAGGCTATAGGTTCTTTAATGGCTCGAGCTGGAGCAGTCCGGTAATTCTTTCATCTGGGGAAACTCTAAAAGATCATTTTGGATTTTTCAGTGTAACAAACGATTTATTTGTAACCTGGGCATCCTTTGATGATGGCTATCTGAGATATAAACAATACGATGCAAATCCATTAACGCCAGCTAATTTTACAGGAGGGATACACGATATAGGCTGGAATGCATATCCCAAAATTACCTGGAATGCAGTCAATGAACCAGATGTAAGAATCAACGGAACAAACGGAATTATTGTAGAAAGAAGCTTAAATTTAGGAGCTTTCACAGTAGTAGCAAATTTAAGTGGACAATCAACTGCTTTTATTGACTGGGGTGTTCCTTATGCAGGCTCTGGTCCGGGTTCAGCACGATATAGAATTAAATCAAGGGATGTTAGTGGTTACGAATCACCCTGGACAAATATAGTTAACATTGCTTATGGAGATGCGTGGAAAATTGGTGCTGATGATAATATAATTTCTGTAAAACCGGAGAACTTTTATTTATCATCAAACTATCCTAACCCATTCAATCCTTCAACAAGAATAAATTATGCTGTACCTGAAGCTGCAAATATTCAGTTAAAAGTGTATGATATGCTTGGCTCAGAAGTAGCAGAACTTGTTAATGAAACAAAAAGAGCAGGCTATCATATAGTTGATTTTGATGCTTCTAATTTAAGCAGCGGAATCTATATTTATAGAATTACTGCTGTAAGTGGAGAAAGAATTTTGTTTAGCGAATCGAAACGAATGATATTGATGAAGTAAAAACCGTTACAAAAACTAAGGGCAAGCCGTTAAGGTTTGCCCTTTAAATTAAAGCCGTAAGTATAACAAGCCAATCAAGCGGACGCCGTTTTCGCA
>DATGMV010000189.1:0-8869 GCA_035307185.1 Fermentimonas sp.
GTGACTTCTATTTCCAACCTGCACACCTATTTGAGACAATGATAATTCAGTATGTCTTTTCATAAAATACATTGTAACCTGACGTGCTTGAACTATTTCTCTCTTACGTGAAGCTGACTGTATAAGATCTTTTTTAATACTGTAGTATTCAGATACAGTGTCCTTTATCTTCTGAATAGTGATACGTTTCTTCTCGAACTTTATACTTTGCTCTACTACCCTGCGTGCAAGACTCATGTCAATCTCGCGATTGTTTATTATAGAATGAGCCATAAGAGAAACAACAATACCCTCAAGATCTCGCACATTCTCAGTTACATTGTCGGCAATAAAATCAATAACATCTTCGGGAATTGACAAGCCATCTGACAATACTTTATTTTGCAATATCTTTTTACGCAACTCTTTATCGGGACGCTCAAGTTTAGTAGCGAGCCCCCATCTGAAGCGAGTTAGCAATCGCTCTTCAACACCTTGCATATCCATTGGGGCGCAATCTGATGTCATAACCAACTGCTTATTATTTTGATGCAAGTGATTGAATATATGGAAAAAGGTGTTTTGTGTCTTTTCTAACCCTGAAAGTTCTTGAATATCATCTATAATAAGAACATCAATATTTTGATAGAAATTTATAAAGTCGTTTATTGTATTAAATCTGCGAGCATCGGTGTACTGAACTTTAAAAAGATGAGCAGAAATATATAGCACTTTTTTATCAGGATACAATTCCTGAACTTTAGAACCGATAGCATGACATAAGTGAGTCTTTCCAACCCCTGAATGACCATGTACAAAAAGAGGATTAAATGCTGTTTTTGCAGGATTTGCCGCTACTGCATCGGCTGCTGTACGTGCAAGTCTGTTACTTTCACCTTCAAAGTAATTATTGAAAGTATATTTAACGTTAATCTGTGATTCAAACTCTGATGTCTCAACCCTGTCAAAAGGGCTTGGCACTTTTGCAGTTAATTTCTTATTTACAGATTTATCAGATCCATTGAAACTTTTACTTTCACCACGCATCTCTACGGCAGTGTTACTCTCAGTTTCTACTAATATCCTATAATTAAGTATTGTACCTTCACCAATTTCTCTATAAAGTGTCTGCTGAATAAGATCAAGATATTTATCTTCAAGATATTCATAAAAAAACTGACTTGGTACTTGTATAGTAAGTACATTATCCTCATAATTCAATGGAACAATAGGTGCAAACCATGTATTGAATGCCGGCTCAGCAATGTTATCACGAATAACATCTAAACAATTACTCCATAAAATATTGAAATTACTATCCATTTAGTTCTAAATTGCTCTTTTCTCTTAAGTTTTGATTTATTCCTTTTTCAGGTAATTACCATACAAATTTTCAAAAAATAATCGAGAAAAAAAAATACATGTTCATTTATAAATCAACTAAATTAAAAACGGTCCTATCTATCAATCGAATACAATTAACATCCTGTATACCTGCTCTTTAACACTTTCAAGCAATCTAAATCAAGCTGATTCACAGCAAGATACAAAAAAACCTTTAAGCACTTAAAAAATATAAACATATTACGAAAATGTTACTTAGAGTCGGACAAATAAAGAGTTACAATTTAATTAGCATAAAACATCTATTTATAATGAATCTAATTTAGGTATTACTGCTTATTTAAGATTCAAATAAATTAATTTTAGAATAGCTTCACTTTTACCGAAAGATACCTGTCGGGATTTTCCCTAATATCTTCAAGTAATTTAGCAGCATTATCAATTGTTACACTTAAACTATCATGCAACTTTGTGTCATTCAAAAGTAAACCCAACGAACCTTTATCACTATTAATTGTCGCTGTTAGTTGATTCAGGTTATTAATAGTTTCGTCAATTGTTATATAGGTGCTTTTGAGGTCTAAATTATTAAGTTCTCCACTCACATTCTTTAAATCGCTGCTTACAGCAGAAAGATTGCTGCTGATTTCCGGCAAGTCTTTTTCTACAGAATTTATTATCCTATTCAAACTCCTGCTTGAGCTATTCAACTGATCAACCGTAGCACCAATACCTTCAATCGAACTTTTCCAAACCGGATTAGACATTAGCTTATTAATGGAGTATATAACGGAGTCGATCCTGCTCATAATGGAATCGGTCTTAGGCATTACTGCTGCAACACCTTCCATCAGACCGGCTTCTCTTTTCCCAATTAAGGTATCACCCGGACTATAATATACTTCTGATGATCCCATTACAATTTTAGCAGTTGAAGAGCCAAAAACATCAGTTCCATACTCAATATTACTTCCAACAGGAATAGGAAAACTTTCAGTAAGATTTATCCCTACCAGAAATTCCATTTTATCAGAATTTATCATTTTTATATCGCTAATCAATCCTACCTGATATCCTTTCACATATACAGGAGATGACAATAGCAAATTAGACACATCATCAAATACAGCATAGTATTGATTTTGTTTCTTAAAGACATTTATCCCTTTTAAAAAATTAATTCCAAAATATATCATTACAAGACTGGTTATAAAAGCCAGTCCGATTAATACATTTCTGTTAAACTTACTCTTCATAGATTAAAAATCTGTTTATTTAACACGATGCCCATTTTCAAATTCAATAACAAAGGCATCCTTAAACTTCTTCTTAACTTCTCTCAAGTCTTTCTGTATCTGACTATGGTTTAAGCTATTGCCATAAGTGTACTTATAAATACCACCATCGTAATAATAATCTACCGGTTGCAAACCTTTAAATAAAGATGAACCGCTATCTAACTTTTTACTTGAAGTTAAGAATTGTATTCGGTACTCTTTACTTCCTGCTTTTGCAGTTGAAGGAGCTGTATTACTACTGTTCGTAAAAACGAAACTTTTCTTATCATACTCCCTTTTATACTCTTTAAAACCGTTATATATAGATGTGGCAAGTGATGTTTGCCCTTTGCTGCTTTTTAGATATGCTTCCTCTTGCTTATTACTAATATAGCCTAACTCTACTAATACACTTGGCATCGCCACTTCTCTAAGAACTAAAAACCCTGCTTGGCGAACATTTCTGTTAACTCTTTTTGAACTGCTAACCAATTGGTTCTGAACTAACGATGCAAAATATACGCTCAAATCCAAGAACTCATTAGCCATAAATTCAAAAATAATATATGACTCAGGTTCATTTGGGTTAAAACCTTCATACTTGACAGTATAGTCCTCCTCATACATAATAACAGAGTTTTCGGTCTTGGCAACATTCAAGTTATCATTACTTCTGTGTAAACCAAGAACAAAAGTTTCTACTCCTTGCGGGGATGTTCTTCGGCGATCAAGAGCATTACAGTGAATAGATATAAACAAATCGGCATGCGCCTTATTTGCAATCGATGCTCTTTGATTTAAAGGTACGAATACATCCTTACTGCGTGTATATAATACCTTAACATCAGGATGATTGTTTTCGATAAGCTTTCCTAATTTTAGTCCAACCGAAAGAACAATATCTTTTTCTCTGGATGATGATCCTACAGCACCGGGGTCTTTTCCTCCATGCCCCGGATCAATCACAACAGTATAATTTTTACTTTGCGAATAAAGCAAAGCATTAAAAGAACTGACAATAAAAACACCCAAAAGTACAAATAAATATCTTTTAGATGATTTCATATAATTCAAAGTAAGCATGTTTTATGGCATCAACTCGGCTAATTTCGAATCTAACTCATCACCTCTTAAGTCTTTAGCTATTATTACACCTTCTTTATCAAGCAAAATAGTATGAGGAATTCCTACTATTGCATATTGGTCTACTACAGGACTCTGCCAGTACATAAGATCTGACATCTGAGGCCATGTCATATTTAGGTCTTTAATACCTTTTGTCCATTCTTCATGACTCTCATCAAAAGATACTCCTACCACTTCAAATCCCTTAGCTTTATATTTATCATATGCAGCAACTACATTTGGCATCTCCCTGCGACAAGGTCCACACCATGCTGCCCAGAAATCGATCAGCACATATTTGCCCTGACCTGCATAATCGGAAAGTGACACTTCGTTACCTTCAGGATCCTTGAGTGTAAAATCTACGAATTTTTTGCCTACAGCTACGTTTTCAAGTTTTTCTAATCGATCGATTATGCGTTTCACATTCTCTTTCCCTTTAAAAGACTCATCTGCATCTGCTAATATTTCTCTTTGCTGATCAGGCTCAAACATAGATGATGATGAAGTGAAAACATATTGTCCCAGCTCATTTGATATATTGTTTTTCACAAAATCATAATTGAGATCAATTAACTGCTTATTTATATTTTCATAATCTTCATTAATCTCTGCTTGAAGTGTCTCTGTAAGTGAACCATCAGATTGGGCTGCATTGAACCTTCCAACAACTTCACGAATTTGCTTAACTAATTCTTTCTGTTGTAGTCTTATATTGTTATATTCATCATTAACTTTAGTACCAACTACAGTTATTGTAGTATCAAAGTTAACTTCAAGTTTACCCGGCTCAATTAAAAGTGGAACTCTCTTCTCCTGCTCTGTATTTATAGACTCATCAAGTGTAATAAAACGAAGGGCTGAATTTTCTGCAGTTCCGGAAAAGGTGAATTTACCATTTAAAACTTCAGCTGAATCAACAACTAACATTGCCTCATCTGTCATTTGCTGCAAATAAACATTTGATCCTTCATATGCCTCATTTGCAACCTCACCTTTAATTGTGTAATTTTTATTTTGACATGACATTAAAATTAGTCCTGCCATTATTGATAGATAAATTAGCTTCTTCATATTAATTCTATTTAAACATTCTAATAACAAAGATATGTAATTTATACAACTAAGAAATATATTTACTCTTTTTTATTGCAATACGACAATAAACAGTACTTATGCTCGTTATAAACAGACCAATCTGACAATACATTTTCTATGAGTATATTTACCAAAAAAGGTGAATTCTTTTTCAGAAGTAAAGATAAATTAGCATGTGAGCCCGCTTCACTTACAATTGCTGTGGTTAGTCAATTCATCCTGTCAAGCTACATTGATGATAAAATACCTTTTCCGGAAAATATTATAATACTAAACTAACCAATAACTCAACCATATTTTCCTAAATTTTAATCCACACCTGGTCCATACCAACACCCTATCAACTCCCTTTAAGTATAAGCTATGTATGAAGTTGGTATAAGGAATATTAGGAGTTGCTTAGGAGTTGGTAAATAGTTGATACAATTCGTTTATTTTGCATAACAAAGAAAAAACCTATACTTTTGAAGATATAAACTTTAAATATATGAGCACAATTGTAGCACCATCGCTTTTATCAGCCAATTTTCTCAATCTTGAAAAAGATATTGAGATGTTAAACCGCAGTGAAGCAGACTGGATTCATCTTGATATTATGGATGGGGTATTTGTTCCCAATATATCCTTTGGATTTGCTGTTACCGACCTACTTAAAAAAGTAACAAATAAACCCTTAGATACACACCTAATGATAGTTAAACCTGAAAAGTTTATTGATGAGGTTGCAGCTACCGGATCAACTTTCATGAATGTCCACTACGAAGCAACAACTCATCTTCATAGAGTAGTGCAACAAATCAAAAATAGTGGGATGAAGCCGGCTGTAACACTTAACCCACACACTCCGGTATCTGTTCTTGAAGATATAATTACAGAGCTTGACATGGTTCTTCTTATGTCGGTAAACCCCGGATTTGGTGGTCAAAAATTTATTCCAAACACAATAAAAAAGGTAACTCAATTAAAGAATCTGATAATTAAATACAACTCTAATGCCCTTATTGAGGTTGATGGGGGAGTAAATTTAGAAACAGGCAGAATGCTTGTTGATGCAGGTGCTGACGTGCTCGTTGCAGGGAGTTTTGTATTCTCTTCAGAAAATCCGGAAGAAACTATTAAAGAGCTTAAAGAACTATAGATTCTTTGAATGCGCAGTTTTTTAGGAAAAACACCTTTCTTTAGACTATTACTTCCCGTAGTAATAAGTATACTGTTAAACTCATTACATACACAATACAACACAGAGTCAGTCATCCTTGGTATTGTTGGTTTATCAGTAATGATTTTATCGACTTTTATTAAAAAGAGGAATCGCTACAGACACAGATGGCTTTTTGGCAGCGGAGTTGTTATTCTTTTATTGTCATTAACTCAATATAGCTACCATAAACAAATACAGAGTACACAGCTAAACATTGGTGATAAATCAGATGGGGATTTTTACATAGCTACGATAATTGATATTCCCGAAACTAAACCTCGCTCTATTGCCTTAAATGTAAAAACATCTTTTCCGAAGTACAAGAAAATAACTCTCTATTTAGAGACATCCGACGAATCGGGAAGTTTGAAACCTGGAGATGAGATTGTGTTTTTTGCAAAACTCGAACCTTTTAAGAATTTTGGTAACCCTGATGATTTTGATTATGCAAGATTCATGAAAATTAAAGGTTTTGCAGGCTCTGGATATGCTTCGGGTAGCGACTGGCAAAAAACAGGAAGACGGTCTATTTCAATTTATGGCTTATCACAACTTGTTAGGTTTAAAGCTTTAAATTTTTATCGCTCATTTAATCTATCAGAAGACGCTTATGCTTTTATTTCGGCTTTAACTCTTGGTTATAAAAAAGATCTACCGGATAAGATACAAGAAGCATTTCGAGTATCGGGCACAGCACATGTTTTGGCAGTTAGTGGACTACATGTAGGTATTATCTATATGGTAATTAATCTGATGTTTTCATTTCTTGGTAAAAAAGGTAGACCTCACATCGTTAGACAATTACTAATTATTGTTCTTCTTTGGGGATATGTTTTCTTTACCGGAATGTCTGCATCTGTGATACGAGCAGCTATTATGCTAACCATATGTTGTGTAGCTAACATGAAAAACAGAAAAGGAATTACTATAAACACACTCTCAGCTGCAGCTTTTATAATCTTAATATTTAAACCGCTTACACTTTTTGATATTAGCTTTCAGATGAGTTTTGGCGCAGTTTTGTCGATTCTTTATTTTCAGCCAAAAATTCAAAACTTATACTCTCCATCAAAGAAAACTGCACAAATTATATGGAGCCTTTTCACAGTATCACTTTCGGCACAAATTGGAGTATTTCCATTTGTACTATACTATTTCGGAACATTTCCAACATATTTTTTAATAACAAATATGCTTGTTGTTCCACTTGTTTCACTAATTATTTATACAACTATCCCACTGATTTTATTAAATTTTTTATTTGTGGTAAATATTGCAATATTTGAGCCTGTGCGTGCACTATTTCATTGGTTAGTGAAATCATTAATTCAAGCAACTTTACAGATTGTACACATCACAGAATCTCTTCCTAATGCACAGTTGTACAATATCCACGTATCCCTTATGCAAACTATTTTAATACTTGCATTTATATACATACTAACTGCTTGGCTGTACAAAAAACGATCTAGCTTATTAATCGCAGCTCTTTCGATTGGATTAACACTTTTACTAACTGTCACTTACAATATACTATTTCCGGAACCTGCAAAACTTGTTGTTTTCAATAGTATAAACAAAAGTGATATCTCCATCTATTTCAAAAACAGTAGGCATTTTATTGATACACCAAAAAACGGACTTATACCTCACAGTGAAAAAACTATAGTCCGTTTATCAGATAAAGCATTTGAGAGATATTATACACAACAACGGTTTGATATTGACATACTTATTCTTTCTGAGGATAAAAACTTCAACATTGAAAAAATACTTGACATTATTAATCCATCAACAATTGTATTGGATAGTTCACTGCCTAAAACTTGCAGTAGAAGTATAACTTCAAAGTGCAAAGTATTAGGTATTAATGTTCACGATGTTTCAAATGATGGCGCATTTTCGGTGAATATTTAGTACTTTTGCTCATTAAATTCATAAAACTTAGCAAGAATATGAGCGTATTACCTTCAATCTCCGCTATTATTGAACCTGAAAAGGTGAATAAAATAATGGACTCGATTGATAGTGCCGAAAGCATACTAATTACAACACATGTGTCTCCTGACGGCGATGCCATTGGTTCTTCATTAGCACTATATCATTACATAAAAAATAGAGGCAAAAGAGTTAGACTGATTGTACCAAACTCTTTCCCATATTACCTCAGATGGATGGATGGTGTAAACGAAATTGATGTATTTGAATATAATCCCATAGCAGGACAAACTATTATCAAAAATTCAGACCTTATTTTCTCACTCGACTACAATATTTGCAAGAGGGTTGGAGATATGTGTCCTTACATTGAAGCTTCATCAGCAATAAAAATTTTAATAGATCACCACCCAAACCCGGGCAATACTTTCGATATTTGTGTTTCGAAACCCGAAATATCTTCAACGAGTGAACTTATATTCAGATTACTAATTCAAGCAGGCAAATACAACGAACTCACTAAAGCTGAAGCTGAGGCAATATATTGTGGAATGATGACTGACACCGGAGGTTTCACATACAACTCGGCAGATCCTGAAATTTATGAAATAATCAGTCTTTTACTTAGAAAAGGTATAGATAAGGATTCAATATACTCTCAGGTCTTCAATAATTATTCAGAGGTACGCTTCAGGTTATTAGGCTTTACACTTTCTCAAAGGATGAAGGTATACCCAGAACTGCATTCTGCGTTGCTCTACCTCTCAAAAGAGGATCAGGATCAATTCCAGTTTAGCAAGGGCGACACCGAAGGCTTTGTAAATTACCCACTGAGTATAAAGAATATAATATTTTCTACTTTCATAAGAGAGGATGACGGATTGATAAAACTGTCGTTCCGCTCTCA
>DATGMV010000190.1:0-3110 GCA_035307185.1 Fermentimonas sp.
GGTAATGAACTTGAGGATGAAATTGAAGATATGGCAATTATTGCTGCATATATAGATTATGTTGTTAATAATAATGATGCACCCACAGTAGATGCAGATAATCGTCCAATAAGCAGATGGCGTGCATTTGGTAAGCAGAAAGGAGTATTGAGAATATGAAAGCTCAGATAGATAATAGATTACGTGAAGTTGAATTGCTGTCTAAAGACGGCAACAAAGTAGAGATCTCGGTTGATGGAAAAGTATATGACATCGATGTAGTGATGTCTGAGAGCGGATTTTGTTCAATCATCCACGAAGGTCGATCCTACAATGCCGAATCGGTTAGACACTCAGAAGGTAAATATACTATTACCACTAATTTCCGTCATTTTGATATAGAACTATCTAATCCACAGAAAAAATACCTGAGAGGTAGACAGAGCACTGTTGATGATGTTCAGGAAACCATTACTTCTCCCATGCCGGGCAAAATTATTAAAGTTATGGTATCAGAAGGCATGGAGGTTAAGCAGGGAGATCCGCTTATTGTTGTAGAGGCAATGAAAATGCAAAGCACATACACTGCGGCACAAAATGCAATAGTAGATAAAATTCATATCGCCGAAGGAGATTCTGTTTTACGAGATCAGTTGCTAATCACATTTAAAACAAATTAAAGAAGTTAATAATGACACTAAAAGATATATATCAGGAGTTTGAACAAAAAGATAAGGCTGCTGAATTGGGAGGTGGAGAAAAAGCCATAGAAAAACAGAAAAATGCAGGTAAGCAAACAGCAAGAGAAAGAATTGATATGTTGCTGGATGATAGCACTTTTGTTGAAGTAGATAAATTTGTACTTCACGATTCACACAACTATAATATGCAAAACAAGCGTATTCCTGGAGATGGTGTTGTTGCAGGATATGGAAAAATTGAAGGCAGACTTGTTTATGTTTATGCTTACGATTTTACGGTTTATGGCGGTTCTCTTTCACGTACAAATGCAAATAAGATTGTTAAAGTTCAGAAGCTTGCCCTTAAAAATGGTGCTCCAATTATCGCATTAAATGATTCCGGTGGTGCACGTATTCAAGAAGGTGTTATGGCATTAAGTGGTTATTCAGAGATTTTTAATCAAAATGTAAAAGCATCCGGTGTAATTCCACAAATATCGGCAATATTGGGTCCTTGCGCCGGTGGAGCCTGTTACTCTCCTGCATTAACCGACTTTATATTCATGGTAAAGGACGAAAGTTACATGTTTGTAACCGGTCCCGACGTTGTAAAAACAGTCACTCACGAAGAACTAACTAAAGAAGAGCTTGGCGGTGCTTCTGTTCACTCTTCTAAGAGTGGTGTAGCTCACTTTGTTGGAAACGATGAAGAAGAAACACTAATGATGATTAGGGAGTTAATAACGTTTCTACCATCAAATAATATGGAAGATCCGCCTATAACCCCTACCCGTGATGCACCGGGAAGAGCTACAAACGAGATTGAAAAACTAATTCCCGAAGATTCAAATATCCCTTACGATATGAAGAAGCTTATAGAGGATGTTGTTGATGAAAATTATTTCTTTGAAATAATGCCTCAATTTGCGCAAAATGTTGTTATAGGATTTGCAAGAATGGCTGGCAAACCTGTTGGCATAGTTGCCAATCAACCTGCCTATCTTGCAGGAGTATTAGATATTGATGCATCCGATAAAGCAGCAAGATTCATTCGTTTTTGCGATTGTTTTGATATACCCATTGTAACCTTTGTTGATGTACCCGGATTTTTACCCGGCAGAGACCAGGAACACAACGGTATTATTCGTCATGGAGCCAAAATCATGTATGCCTATGTGGAGGCTACTGTACCAAAGATTACTCTCATTACCCGAAAAGCCTATGGAGGAGCATATGTTGTGATGTCATCCAAAGAGTCGGGCGCCGATCTTAACTTAGCCTATCCTAATGCAGAAATTGCAGTAATGGGTGCAGAGGGTGCTGTAAATATTCTTTACCGTTCGTCGGATGAAGATGAAAGAAAGAAAGCCATAGCTGAATATAGTAACTTATTTTCAAACCCATATCGTGCTGCAGAGAAAGGTTATATCGACGAAATTATATTACCTTCAAACACACGATTTAAAATTATTCAAGGATTGGAAATGACTTCTAATAAAACAGAATCAAACCCACCAAAAAAACATGGTAATCCTCCTTCTTAGCATATAAATTTTAATTGGATGTAATTTAAACTTGAAAGTGCATCTGCAAGAATATTTATGTCTATCTCCGACATTATAGAATGCAGATGCCAATCCCTTATTTCCCATATGTTTGCCTTATGTTTGCCTTATGTTTGCCTTATGTTACAATAAGGGTATCATATCTAAATTATAGGGAAATTATAGGTTAGATTAAGACCGGTTCCCTTTGAAAAATGGATAATATTTATTAAATTGCAGGTAAAAATTAAACAATTATTATGGCAAGTTTTAAAGATTCATTTTACGGTAAACTATCAGGAAAAATTGGTCCTATCACAACATATGTAAGAAATGGGACTCAGGTTGTAAGGGCAAACACAATTCCGCGCGATCCGAAAACTCCAAAACAATTGGCTCACAGGTTGAAGTTTTCGTTAGTTAATAAAGGGCTTTCGCCTCTTAACAGTGCTATTAAGATTGGGCACAGAGGTGATACAAATGCTTATAGAACTTTAGTGGGCAAAGCATACCATGAAGCAATTGTGGGTGAATATCCTGATTTCTATCTTGATTACAGTATGGTTAAAATTGCTGATGGTGATTTGCAATTGCCTGCCGAAATTAAGTTTGAGTATAACAAAGAGACCAATTCTGCCTTGTTCAGTTGGGATAAACTAACTACAGAATCAACCGGACCTGCAAGAGATAATGATCAGATAAATATTGTGATATTTAATGAAAAATTAAACGCTGTTGATCATATAGCGGAAGTTGCAAAGCGTTTAGATGGTAAAGCTTCAATAGTTCTTCCAAGAAACTGGAATCGGAACGAGACTCATTTCTGGGTTTATTTCTCTTCTTATGCTTTACAAATGAATTCTGAGAGTTTATATATTAAGTCTATAGAGTAATTTATCTTGATAAT
>DATGMV010000191.1:0-2664 GCA_035307185.1 Fermentimonas sp.
CAATACAGTTTTCAAGTATGAAATGTACTTTACCCATTTGTGTGTGGTTTTTCTCCTCCACAGATAAAGAGAGTATGGCACCGGTAGGGCATACATCGCCACAAACCGTACAGTCATAATTGCAAAAGCCATGATCAAAATATAGCTTAGGCTGCATAATCCCACCTAAACCATACTCAAGGAATGCAGGTTTAATTACATGACTTGGGCATTTGCTTACACACAGATGGCAAGAGATACATTTCTCTCTAAGATGACCAAAAGAGATGGCACCGGGAGGAGCTATTGGTACTTGTCTCTTAAGTTCTTGTTTGGGTAGAATGTTCTTAGACATTTCTTGTGCAAACAGTTTTCCAACAGCTAAGCCTGTAACAAGACCGGCGGATAGGAAACGTCGTTTCGATTCATTCACATGATTCACATGATTTATGTTACTAACAGAGTATCTCATAGCATCTCTATTGCAAACTTCAATACAGTTGAAACATGTAACACATCTGCTGTGGTATATTTGCTTATTCTTTGAATCAATGCAAGACGCCTTACACTTCATTGCACATAATCCACACATATTACATTTATCATCAACAAATCTAATTTTCAGTAGAGAATACTTGCTTAGAAATCCAAGTGTTGTACCTACCGGACAAATGGTGTTACAATATATTCTTCCACCACGCCATGACATATACCCAATAGCAATAACTGTTATTAAAGCAATTACTGTTGATGAAACACTAAGTAGATAGATGCCAACTTTATAGAATGTATAGTTATTGAAAGATGTAAAAATTGTTGCCAGTATATTATTACCCTCCAAATATATCGGTCTGAATAAATGAGTAACGATTCTTCCATAAGCTCCATATGGGTCGAGTAGCCCTACAAGGAAATTAAACCCAACGATAAATGAAAAAATTGTTGCTCCAAGGATACTCCATCTAAGTAGGTTTTTTGCTTTAGTATAATTGTATCTCTTTTTCTTATCTCTTTTTTTTGAAATCCAAGCCACAATATCCTGATATATTCCCATTGGACATATTGACGAACAATAGGCTCTCCCAAATAATAGAGTTAGTATTACCAGTGAAACGAGTATTATAATATTCAATGATAATAATGCAGGTATAAATTGAATTTCAGTAAGAAAGCTTAAGCTGTCAGGGATAAACCCTCTGAAATCCAGAAGGTAAATCGTTATAATAGAGAATATTACAACAGATAAAGATATGCGAATCTTCTTTAACATAAAAGAAAAGATCAAATTCGTACTCGCTTAATATTAAGTTTATCAAGGTTCATTGTGCCAACACCCAACTCCTGACCTTTTGATAAATGAGTTACATTTTTAAGTGGCATTTCACGAGCCTGATTAAAGAAGTTAGCTGCTGCAGTATCAACGGCTACAATGTCTTGAGAAACAAATAGACCTTTTGAAAGCACAACATCTGAAAGAGACCTGCCTCTTGGACCGCTGGTTTTCATCAGTCTGTATGCATCAACGACATTTAAAACAGGTCTTTTTTCGTATGTGCAAACGTCGGCTATACATTGTTGCAGATCATTAGCATGGAAAAAACCTCTATCCCAAACAATTCCCATATAGTTTTTCATAGAAATGGTTAGCTGTGCACCACCATGATTCTTTAGTACAGGCACATTTATCCACTTATCGCTGTCTACAATAGCGTGATGTATCTTTGCATTTTTCAGGCTTCTACCTTTGGGTATAGATACAGATTTGTAATAAGTTTCCAAATTAGCCGGAACTACTTTTGCTCCCGCATTCTTAGCAGCTTCTTCAATGCCACTGTTTGTATAAGACTTTCGCCAATCGTCGCAAGGATGATCAAATACGGTAACCTCAGAAGCTCCTGCGTCGAAGCACTGTTTTATTATTTCTGCAACAAGTTTAGGGTTTGTATTAGCTGCCATTTCTACAGGCTGATCCCATCCTATATTTGGCTTTACACAGACTTTATCTCCTTTACTTATGAATTTACTCATACCACCCATTTCAGAAATAGCCTTCCTGAACATAGCTTCCGGTTCACCTCCTAATACCGCTACCAAGTCATAATTAGATGTAGCACTAGTAGTTTCAAATGATTGAGTAAGAATGCTCATCGCATCAGCCTCTTTCATAGTTGTTAAGGCAGCTCCTGTTAGAGCAACTGAACGTAAAAATTTTCTTCTGTCCATAATTCCCGATGTTATTATTATTTCAGTTATTAGTTCTGAATGTTATATTTAAAGGAACTTATTTCTAGGATAGTTAGATATATTAAAAATTCAGCCTAACTCCCCCGTATAGTGAGGTACCCGGCATTGGGTAGCCTGCATTTATTTCATAATCTTGATTGAGTAAGTTTTCACCTCTCAAAAAAAGATTCATCCAATCAAAAGATTTATAATTAATACGTGCATTCACCAACAATACATTTTCTTTAAGAGGCTTAGGATTAACTGTTGTATATAGATTACCCAGATACTGTAAACCGGTAGAAAAACTCCATTTATTTAAATTGTAATTTCCACTTACATAAATTTTATGCTCAGGTGCTCCTACAATCTTGTATGTCATATCAAGTAAACTATAATTGGTCGATAATCTTAAGTTTTCTGTAGCATGATAGTTAAATGTAAGCTCCAGTCCTTTGTTTT
>DATGMV010000192.1:0-2509 GCA_035307185.1 Fermentimonas sp.
AATGTTCAAGTCTTCACCGGTGGCTGAGCTTGCCGAAGTCCCGGGTCTCCCATTTTCCGTATAATTCTTAGATAATTGAACTAGTGTACCAAGTTCTCCATTTATTAATGCTTCTTTCTTTTTTCTTGACCATTTCTGTATTTGTTTTTCTCTGTAAAATGCATCATATATACGTGAAAACTCTTCGGTGTATAACAATCTTACTGGTAATCGTTTTTTAGTATGATTTGAGCCCTCGCCATTTTGATGTTGCTTTATTCTTCGTTCTAGATCAATAGTGCTTCCAGTGTAATAACTACCATCACTACATTCTAATATATACATCCATCCTTTCATAACTTCACATTTTTAATATTATTTCCAAGCTTTCGTCGGTTTCGTCGGTTTCGACAGGCTCAACCGCCGGATTAATTGAATCTGTTTTATCAATCTTGTCAGTTGTATTGACTGTTTTTTCTTATTCGGTTTTAGGAACTGAATAGCTATTTAAATATAATATAAATTCTTTATAAGAAAGCAAGTTGGTGTTTAAATCTTTATTGCTATTTGAATTAATGACTAATTCTTCGCTACCTGGATTAAGGATTGAATCTTATTCGGCGACTGAGCTTGCCGAAGTCCCGCTATTACTACTTCTCCACATATAACTTAGCACATTTTGATTTTTTCCATCAATCCAATCGCTTATCTAGGTTTGGAATAGAATCTGTAGTTTTGCATGGTGACGAGGTAATCATCATATCGTCTAATACGCAAATGTCTTTTTTTGGGAAAAGTTGTTAAAAACGATATTGATGACATTTAAGAACAATGGGACCGAAATTTCCCTTTAAAACATATACAATAGTGAAACAATTACCAGGAAATCCTAAACTTCCATCTTCTCCGGAAGCATTAAGCCAATTGGCGGCACTGGAAACAGGAACATATAAATATTCAGTAGAAGATTATTTTAAGAGCCCAGAAGCATTCTCTTTTCAACTTTCTCCAGATGGAAAGTATATTTCTTATATGAAAAGAAGAGCAACGGGTGAGAGAGATTTATATTTACAAGAGACAGCGACTCAAAAAGAAACCTTATTGATCAACCAAGAAGAGGATTTGATACGTGGATATTATTGGAAGAGTCCTAATAGAATTTTATACCTACAGGATAAAGGTGGTGATGAAAATTATCATGTCTTCGGAGTAGATGTTTCTGGAAATAACAAAAAAGAATTAACCCCTTTTGATGGAGTAAGGGTAAATATTATCGCTTCATTAAAAGATGACGAGGATCATGTAATTATACAGATGAATAAAGATAATCTTCAGCAAGAAGAGCCATATCGCTTGAATATTCATACTGGAGAAACGACAAAATTATATACGGTGAATCCAGAAGATCCACCCGTTGCAGGTTATGAGTTTGACCGTTTTGGTAATTTACGTGGTTTAGCGAGAATAGTAGATGGTGTCAATACAGAAATACTTTATAAAGTAGGTGATGAATTTCAAACGCTTTTGGTGGTTGAATTTGGGGATGATTTTGGTATTGCAACTTTAAATGTAAAGGATGGTGCACCTGACCATGCTTATGTGATTTCTAATTTAGGACAAGATAAATCTGAAATTCAGCTTTATGATTTAAAAGCGAATAAGAAGCTCAAGACTTTATTTAGTCATGATACCTTTGATGTTTCAGGGATGTCACTTTCTCGAAAAAGAGATTATGAAATCGATTATTTTTCTTACACCGGTGATAAAACAGTTATTGTGCCCGTAAGCGATACTTATAAAGGTATTCATGCACGTTTGAAAAAGGAATTTGGTGATAAACAGTTCTTTGTAGTAGATGAAACTGATGAAGAAGATATGTTTTTGGTGGCTGTTACCAGTGATAAAATCGTAGGAGAGTACTATATATATGATGTTGAAAAAGATACCGTTAACTTATTATATAAATTATTACCTCATTTGAAAGCTGAAGATATGGCTGCGATGAAGCCTATTAGTTTTCAAAGTCGTGATGGTTTAGATATCCATGGTTATATTACTTTGCCAGCTAGTTATAAAGAAGGAGATCGCGTGCCAATGATTGTTAATCCGCATGGAGGACCGCAAGGTATTCGTGATCGTTGGGGTTTTAATCCTGAAGCGCAACTGTTTGCAAGTCGAGGATACGGAACACTTCATGTGAATTTTAGAATTTCTGGAGGATATGGTAAGGCGTTTTTAAAAGCGGGATATGGACAGATTGGTCGTAAAGCGATGGATGATGTTGAAGATGGCATAGCATATGTTATTGAGCAAGGTTGGGTAGATCCAGATAGTGTAGCAATTTATGGAGGTAGTCATGGTGGATATGCCGTATTGAGAGGGATGACTAAAACGCCAGATCTTTATGCTTGTGGTGTGGATTATGTTGGCGTGAGTAATCTCCATACTTTTATGGAAACCATTCCACCATATTGGGAAAAATATCGTGAGTTACTTTATAAAATTTGGTATAATCCGAATATTCCAGAAG
>DATGMV010000193.1:0-2588 GCA_035307185.1 Fermentimonas sp.
CAATGGAATTGGCAAGCGTTTTGGATGATGACTGCTTTTCTTTCTGTTATTCTTGCTTTCATGAATATACTTCCAATTCCTGCTCTTGATGGTGGTCATGTTGTGTTCCTAATCTATGAAGTGATAACAAGAAGAAAGCCCAACGAGAAGTTTATGGAATATGCTCAGGTTGCAGGAATGCTGCTTCTTTTAGGACTTGTTTTATATGCCAATGGAATGGATATTGTTAGGGCAATTTTTTAATGAAAAAACTTAATATTTGTAGTTTTAATATTGTATTATGAAGATTTCGGAATTGATAAATAAAGGTGGTAAAACGGCTTTTTCCTTTGAACTATTACCACCTCTTAAAGGCAATAGTATAAATAAGTTATTCAAGGCTATTGACCGTCTTAAAGAGTTTGACCCGAAATATATTAACATCACCACACATCACAGTGAGAATATATATAAAGAAGACGCGGAAGGTGTTTATCGAAGGGTTAATGTGAGAAAACGTCCGGGTTCTGTGGCAATTGCTTCAGCAATTCAGAGCAAGTATGGTATTAAAGCAATTCCACATATAATATCACAAGGCTTCACAAAAGAAGAAACAGAGTATGCACTCATTGATCTTTCTTTTTTAGATGTAACAGATCTACTCTTGCTAAGAGGAGACACAAAGAAGTTAGATGCGCACCAAAGAGCAATGGATAGTCATAAGCATGCAACCGGGTTACAGGAGCAGGTTAATAATTTCAATAAAGGTATTGGATACGACGGAACTGAAATTAGTGCTTCCGAGGTACCATTTACCTATGGTATGGCATGTTATCCTGAAAAACATGAGGAATCTCCCAACATGGAGTCGGAAATTTTTTATACAAAAATGAAAGTAGATAAAGGTGCCGACTATTTAGTAACCCAAATGTTTTTTGATAACAGAAAGTACTTTGAGTTTGTTGAAAGATGCAGGGATGCAGGGATCAATGTCCCAATAATACCTGGTATTAAACCAATTCATTTAAATAGTCAGCTTACGGTTCTACCTCGTATTTTCCGTACCGATATCCCTGAAGAACTCGAGAAGGAGCTTCGCAAATGCAATACTGATGAGGATGCTAAGCAAGTAGGAGTTGAATGGTGCATTAATCAATGTAAAGAGTTAATGGATGCGGGTGTGCCAAGTCTGCATTTTTACTCAATGAATGCGGTTGACAGTGTAAGTAAAATTGCTAAAGAGATTTACTGATTTTTAAATAGCATTTTTTATTTATATGGCGAATAATATTCTATTGGTATAAAATTATTGAACAAGTATATTGAATGTACTTTCGTGATGTAATAGGACTAAATGACGTAAAGCAGTATCTTCTAGACACTGTTCAAAGTGGTTATATACCTCATGCACGTATAGTATATGGTCCTGAAGGAGTGGGTAAACTGCCCTTAGCCATTGCATATGCAAGATATCTTAATTGTAGTAATAGAGGTATAAAGGATGCATGTGGTGAATGTCCATCATGTCATAAATTCAATAAATTTGCTCATCCTGATCTGCATTTTGTATTTCCAGTTGTAAAATCTAAGATTAGTGATGAATATCTGTCTCAGTGGCGAGATCTTTTAACATCTAAAAGCTATTTCAATCTTAACGATTGGCTCAGACATATTGATGCTCAAAATGCACAAGCTATTATATATTCAAAAGAGAGCGATGAGATAATACGTAAGTTAAACCTTAAAGTTTACGAAGCGCCCTATAAAATAATGATTATATGGCTACCGGAAAAGATGCACGTTGCTTGTTCAAATAAGCTTCTTAAAATGATTGAGGAGCCACCTGCAAACACAATCTTTCTTCTCGTTTCTGAAGATAAAGAGAATGTGTTACAGACTATCTGGTCACGATGTCAACCACTTAATATACATGCAATTGAAAGAAATGAGATGGTTGATGCAATAAAAAGCAAATTCAACGTAACTGATGATTATGCAAGTTCTATCGCTCATATAGCAAAAGGCAGTTTCACCAAAGCAATGCAAATGATTGAGTCTTCTGAGAACAATCTATTTCTTTTTGATCTTTTTGTTAATATGATGCGCACATCGGTATCAGGTAACATAAAAGGAATAAAAGAGGTTGCTAATAAAATTGCCGATATTGGCAGAGAGATGCAAAAAAGCTTTATTTTATACTCACTAAGAATGTTTAGAGAGTATTTTATCAATAATATTGGTGAGTCTCAAATGGTCTACTTGAACGATTATGAGCAACAGTTTGGAGAACGTTTTTCTCCTTTTATTAACGAAAAAAACATAGAGGGTTTTAATGATGAGTTTTCACTTGCATACAGACAAATAGAGCAAAACGGGAATGCGAAAATCATATTTTTAGATCTCTGTTTGAAATCAACTATGCTATTAAGGAAATAGATTTTATTCTATTTGACGTTCAGCCCTTAAGAAATAGTTTTCATTTAGGAAATAATTTGTAACTTGCATAATGTTCTTATTTATTTCAAAAAGTCTTGCTTATCTTTAATGATTTAGCAGTTTATATATATGAATAAAGAAATATTATCAGATAAATTAGCGGAGATTGCTCC
>DATGMV010000194.1:0-3408 GCA_035307185.1 Fermentimonas sp.
CAAATGCTTCCATAAGCTTGCCTACTGACTGGAGTGGTGATGTTGTTGAGACTTATATTGCTTTTAAGAATGAAGAAGGTACAATGGTTTCAAATAGCTGCTATACAGGGAGTTTAACTGTATAGCTAACAGTTACTTCCCTATACAAAACTTACTGAAAATATTACCCAATATTTCGTCTGTTGATATTTGTCCGGTTATCTCACCAAGATAAAACATGCATTCGCGAATATCTTGTGCAAGAAAATCGTGTGTGATACCATTATCAAGACCCTCCTTTACTCTTAAGATTGCTTCTAATGCCTTCTTAAGTGCTTCGTAGTGACGCAGGTTGGTTACAATAACATCATCTTCTCCAATTGTGGGAATGGCAGCTGCCTTAACCAACACTTGGTGTAACTGACCGGTGTTCTGTTGTTGTTTTGCCGAGATAAATAGTCTTTCTGCTTCTAACCGGGGGAATAAAGATTTAAACTCAGATTGTTGTTCATCTGTTAGTAGGTCGGCTTTATTAAACAGAATTATTACATGCTTATCTTGTAGCTTGTTGGTAAGCATATCGGCAAGTGATTCGATTTTATAGATGGGTGATGTCATATCAATCATCCAAAGTACAATGGAGGCTTGCTCAATTTTCTTGTACGTTCGCTCAATACCCATTGTTTCAATTACATCGGTTGTTTGGCGAATGCCGGCAGTATCGATAAAACGAAATGTTATTCCATTTATATTTACACTATCTTCAATAACATCACGTGTAGTGCCATGGATGTCGCTTACTATTGCTTTTTCTTCGTTTAACAATAGGTTTAATAGGGTTGACTTACCTACGTTGGTTTCACCTATAATTGCTACAGGTATGCCACTTTTTATAGCATTACCAAGACGGAATGAATCGGCAAGGCTATCTATCTTTTTTTCAATTTCCTCGGTAAGTATGTATAGTTGCTCCCTATTCGCAAATTCTACATCCTCTTCAGAGAAATCGAGTTCAAGTTCAATTAATGAGGCAAATTGCAAGAGCTTGTCGCGAAGTTCTGCCAGTTTACGTGCAAAGCCTCCGCGCATTTGATTCATGGCTACACGGTGAGAGGCTTTTGATTCTGAAGCGATCAGGTCGGCAACAGCTTCGGCCTGACTTAAATCAAATTTCCCATTTTTAAATGCACGTTGCGTAAATTCTCCCGCTAAGGCAAGGCGTGCTCCCTGAGACATGAGCAGCTCTAAAAGTTTTTGCTGTATATATATGGATCCGTGGCAGGAAATCTCTACACTCTCTTCTCCGGTAAATGAATGGGGTGAGTGAAATACTGTAATGAGTACTTCATCTAATACTTCTCCATTATTATAGATTCTGCCAAAATGCACAGTGTTTGCAGAGGCTTCGGTGAGTTTTTTACCCGAGGGCGATTCAAATATGTTGTCTGTTAGGGAGATGGACCCTTCACCCGATAATCTCACTATTGCCAAAGCACCCATGCCCGGAGCTGTGGAGATAGCGCAAATAATATCTTTATTCATAGTTTAATATCTGAAACTACTGCCTCCAACAAACTCTCTTAATAACGAAGTTGGTGGAAGTTCACGATCTGTGATATAATTAAAATAATTTAGAAATTTAAGAAGTCTGTAGGCTTCTGAATACTCCGGTACTGTGCGCGGAACCTTCATTAGTATTGGTTCTACGTGGCGCCTTATTGCTGCAAGTTCATATATCATTGCAGAGTTGAACATTACATCAGCGTTCTCTTGAAATGGGAAAATCCATTTATCCTCGCCTCGTCTTACGCTGTCCCAACGGGAAATTGTATCTTGTGGTGAATAACCCCTATGATGATAGTCTCTAACCAATCGTCTGATCAAACGGTTATCCGACGCGGGAATCCAGTTATGATCGTCTAACGATATTGTTGTGAGTGCAGATACGTATACTTTAAATTTACTCTCTTCGGGTATATGCTCTGTTAGCTTTGGATTTAGTCCGTGTATACCTTCCACTATTAGGATGCTGTTTTCATCCATTTTCAAGAAGTTACCCCTATATTCTCGCTTTCCGGTAACGAAATTGTAAAATGGAAGTTCAACGGTTTCCCCATTCATTAATTTAAGCATATGGTCTTCAAAGAGGTCGAGATCAAGTGCGTAGAGCGACTCATAATCCTTGTCGCCATTTTCATCGAGCGGTGTTTTGTCTCTTTCAACAAAATAATCGTCGAGCGATATTCCTACAGGCTTTAATAAGTTAACTAAAAGCTGTACTTCTAATCGTTTGCGAAATGTTGTTTTACCCGAAGAAGAGGGTCCGGATATAAATACTACTCTTACGCCATTTTTCGACCTTCGTGCAATTTCTTTTGCTATATCGGATATCTGCATTGCCTGATATGCTTCTGCTACCTGAATAACTTCATACACTCGGTCGTTCTGAATAGCTCGGTTTAGATCGCCTACATTATCCAATCCGCTTATCTTAAGAAAATCCAAATGCTCTCGGTATACGTTGAGTAGCTTTTCTTGTTGAACCTCAGGTTCGATTTCCACAGGATTCTCTCTGTTTGGCACCCTCAACAAATATCCACCGTTGTGTGGTTGGATATCAAATATTGTAATGTATCCTGTTGATGGAGTTAAGCTGCCATAAAAATAATCGATATAATCGCCTAACTTTGAGTATCTGGAATATAGTGCATCTGATGTTTCAAGCAGACATGCTTTATCTTCCATGCCACTTTCACGAAAAAGCTTTACCACTTTGGTGGTCTCTTCTTCTACCTGAACAAATGGCATATCAGCTTCCACTATCTCTCTCATCTTATCTCTTATGGCATCAAGTTCTTGTATACCAACCGGGATATCTGATTCTATCTGGAAATAATAACCTTTTGCAACTGCATGCTCTATGTACATTTTGGCATTTGGTAAAATATCATCTACAGCCTTACCTAAAATAAAGCAAAGAGATCTAACATAAGTACGCATTGCAGAGGAATCAGTCAGGTCTACAAACTCCACCATCTTTGGTCTGTATACACGATATGTGAGTGACTCGGTTTTGTTATTTACTCTTGCGTTTGTTATTAAGTATTTGGACTTTACATTAAAATGGTCTATTAGCTCTACTAATGATGTTCCAACAGCTACATCTTTAACTTCGTCGGTGTTTAAACAATGTACTTTTACAGTATCGGTCATATTATCTATTTTTTTAGGATTCACTAAATTACATATTTTTTTGGAGACCTAACTCGTTTTCTTAAAACTATTACTCGCATTTTCGGTTATTTTGTTAAGTTTGTAGTTATTATAAATAATCAACGGAGCCAATATGAACGACTGGAAAAAAAGACTCGACATTGTATATTCTACCAACCCGGATTATCATTACGATAAAGAAAATGATAATGATGT
>DATGMV010000195.1:0-5651 GCA_035307185.1 Fermentimonas sp.
AATGCTTGCTCAGCAAATCGAATACTGTAAAAATCAGCTATACAGTTACTCAGACGAAAGCAATACCAATGATATGACATTGGTAAATAAGTATTACCGTAAATGGTTTCTACTTCAAGAGATGCAAGAACGAGCAATATCAAGTCATGAACAATATGATTTATTAAGTAGAGAGGTTAGTAACATAGATCTTATCGAAGGATTTGGACAAATAATGAGAGAGCTTGCCGGAGCTATGCATAAATATGCCGACTCACTTTTGACCGATAAGCCCTATAAGCATCCAATCTCTTTACAATGGACTCTTTCGGCAGTAGATAACATGCTTAAAGAAGAAAAGGGGGAGATTCATAATCAGGCTTTATCGTTGTTAATGAAAAATTTAAAAGGCCTTGAAATCAATTTACGTGAGAAGGAAACTCTTAGTTCAAAAATTGATGTGACAGTATTCAATAGTCGTAAGCCACAAAGTACAAGCTTTAAAGAACTTCTCAACCCCGATCACCCACGTTTTAAGTCTTCAATAAGATTGACACTTGCTTGGCTAATAGGTTATTTTGTAATACAGCTATTTGATATAGATAAAGGGGCATGGATACTTCTAACATCTCTAATTGTTTTTCAACAGACCTATAGTGCTACACGTATACGCCTCTTCAATCGTGTATTCGGAACATTAGTGGGTGTAATTATCGGTGTATCACTTTCTCAAATTCTGCCAACTATTTCCGGACAAATACTTCTACAGCTCACTTCTATATATTTGTTCTTTTATTGGTTGAAAAAGAATTATGTTGTTGCAGCTGTTTTCATAACTACATATGTTTTAGCCTCGTTCAATATATTGTCAGATCAGGGAGTTGCAGTAATGCTACCGCGAATTATCGATACACTTATTGGGGGAGCAATAGCTTATTTAGTGGTGCGTTTTGTATGGCCCGATTGGCAGTATAAAAGGTTGCCTCAACTTATTGTTACCGCAGTGAAGAAGAATAAACGTTATTTTGAGAGTATTTATACAGGATTAGTTACAGAAGAGGAGTATTTGCATAACAGACGCACAGCATATAATGCCGACAATGAGCTCACTTCGGCTTGGAGAGGTATGCGACTTGAGCCAAAGAATTCTAAACAGTATGAGGAGAGTGCTTTTAGCTTGACTAATCTTAATCATGCTTTACTATCATATATATCAGCATTTGGTGTACATAAGCATGCTGATGAGCTTACAGAAAAGGAGCGTGTGATATGTGTTGATATAAGTGATGTGCATCAATATGTGATAGATCTTTTAGATAAAAAAGCTGATAAATCACAGTTAGACTTGCTCATTCAAACTGCATTATGTTGGGAAGAAACACTCGAAGAAATGCAGAACGACAGTTCTAACACGAGGGCAGGACTAATTTACAATATTGCTCACGTATCCCGTGAAATACTTATAGAAACAAAAGAACTTGTAAAATATTAATAGCCTTTTTGCTATGAATAATATCTTGTTTTATTTTGTATTATCTTTGTAACTTATTATTTACTTACTAATGATTACAATTTTAGGTATAGAATCTTCATGTGACGACACTTCCGCAGCCGTAATACGCAATGGAGTTGCACTTTCAAATATAATTGCCGGACAGGCAGTTCATGAAAGGTATGGTGGAGTCGTTCCCGAATTAGCTTCAAGAGCACATCAACAAAATATAATTCCTGTTGTACACGACGCATTAAAGCAAGCAGGTGTAACCAAGGAAGAATTATCGGCAGTTGCATTTACTCGGGGTCCGGGTTTACTTGGCTCTCTCCTCGTAGGAACCTCTTTTACCAAAGGTTTTTCCTCTGCACTCAATATACCCATGATAGAGGTAAATCATTTGAAAGCTCATGTATTGGCTCATTTTATAAAAGAGGATGAAAATGACACAAATCAACCCGAATTTCCTTTCCTTTGTCTACTTGTTTCAGGAGGCAACTCACAGATTATACTCGTGAAATCATATAACGATATGGAGATTATAGGTCAAACAATAGATGATGCAGCAGGCGAAGCATTTGATAAATGTGCTAAGGTTATGGGGTTAGGTTATCCAGGTGGACCTGTGGTTGACCGTCTTGCTAAAATGGGTAATTCAGAAAGGTTCACTTTCAGTAAACCTCGTATCGATGGTTATGATTACAGTTTTAGTGGATTTAAAACATCCTTCTTATACTTCCTGAGAGATGAACTAAAGACCGATAGTGATTTTATTGAAAACAATAAGAATGATCTTTGTGCATCTCTACAAAAAACAATTGTAGACATTCTAATGGATAAACTTCTTATTGCAGCAAAGGATCTCAAAATAAAAGAGATAGCAGTTGCAGGTGGAGTATCGGCAAATTCGGCACTAAGAAATGCATTTGAAGAATACAGTCAAAAATATGGATGGAAGATACATATTCCAAAATTTGCCTATACCACAGATAATGCCGCTATGGTAGCAATATCAGGATACTACAAATTTATAGATAAGGAATTTGCTTCACCCGATGTTGTACCATATGCAAGAGTCTCAATTTAATCTGACAATAAAAAAAATATATATAGCGATGGAGGAAAATAAAAAGAGTCTCAATTTCATTGAGCAGATTGTAGAAAAAGATATACGTGAGGGTCGCAACGATGGTAGAATACAAACTCGTTTTCCACCCGAACCCAATGGTTATCTTCACATTGGTCATGCTAAAGCCATTTGTATAGACTTTGGAATTGCCGAGAGTTATGGTGGTACATGCAATCTTCGCTTCGATGATACTAATCCCGTAAAAGAAGATGTTGAATATGTAGATTCAATAATGGAAGACATTAAATGGCTCGGTTTCAAATGGGATAATGTATACTATGCCTCAGACTATTTTCAGCAGCTTTGGGACTTCGCCATTAAGTTAATTAATGAGGGGAAGGCTTATATCGATGAGCAGTCGGCAGAACAAATTGCAAAGCAAAAGGGTACACCCACAACAGCTGGTATTGAGAGTCCGTTTAGAAATCGTCCTAAAGAAGAAACTCTTGAGTTATTTCAGAAGATGAATACTGGTGAAGTTCCTGAAGGACAAATGGTGCTTCGCGCGAAAATAGATATGGCAGCTCCAAACATGCATATGAGAGACCCAATCATATATAGAGTAATTCACATTCCTCATCACCGCACCGGTACACAATGGAAAGCATATCCAATGTACGATTTTGCACATGGAGAATCTGACTATTTCGAAGGTGTTACCCATTCTCTTTGCACCTTAGAGTTTGAAGTTCACCGTCCTCTATACGATTGGTTTCTCGATCAATTGGCAAACACAGACTACCGTCCTCAACAGATCGAATTTAATCGTCTAAATCTCACATATACTGTGATGAGTAAGCGCAGACTTCTTCAACTTGTTCAAGATAAGTTAGTGTCAGGATGGGACGATCCACGTATGCCAACTCTCACAGGAATGCGACGCAGAGGATATACGCCACAATCTATACGTAACTTCATTAACTCAATAGGGTATACAAAATATGACGGTATAAATGATATGTCACTACTTGAGCATGCTGTACGTGAGGATCTCAATAAGCATGTAACCAGAGTGTCGGGTGTTATTGATCCTATCAAGCTTGTCATTACAAATTACCCCGAAGATAGGTTAGAAGAGATGGAAACCATTAATAACCCTGAAGACGAAAGCATGGGTAGTCGTAAATTGAAATTCACCCGTGAGCTTTGGATTGAGAGAGATGACTTTTTGGAAGATGCACCTAAAAAGTATTTTAGACTAACTCCAGGCAATGAAGTGAGATTAAAGAGTGCCTATATTGTAAAATGCACCGGCTGTAAGAAAGATGATGAAGGAAACATTATTGAAGTTTATGCAGAGTATGATCCACAAACTAAAAGTGGTATGCCTGAGGCTAATCGTAAGGTTAAAGGTACAATTCATTGGGTCTCAGTGCCGTATGGGCTTGATGCAGAAGTGAGACTCTATGACAGACTTTTTACCGTTGAAGACCCTTTAGCAGATAAAGAGAAAGATTTTAAAGAGCTAATTAATCCAGATTCACTAATTGTAAAGAAAGGGTGTAAAGTAGAAGAATATCTACAGGATGCAAAACCCGGCGACAGCTTCCAATTTCAGCGAATAGGATATTTCAACATAGATTTAGACTCAACACCCAATCAATTAATTTTTAATCGTACAGTAGCACTAAGAGACTCCTGGAAAAAGAAAGGCGTATAAGTATATTTATGGAAGATAACGAATTAGACATAAGTTCTCTTGTACAAAAATACGAACACATGCAGGCTATAGGCAAGAATATATATTTCGATGCCGATGAGTTTGCTTTGTTGGCAGAGTACTATAGTAGTGGTGGGGATCATGAAGAGGCTGAACTGCTCATTGAAGAAGGGCTTAAAATGCATCCAAGTAGTTCAGATTTAATGTTAGCAAAAGCTAAACTATTAATTTTTTCTACTCGATATGAAGAGGCACTAGATTATCTGAAATTCACATCAGATGACGCTGATCTTGATCAACCACTTTTAAAAATTGAGGCGCTATTGCATTTGAGCAAGTTTGATGAAGCACAATCTATAACGAATAAAATACTTGACCGTGAACTTTCTGAAGATGACTACTATTATTTTATTACAGAGCTTGCTTTTCTACTGAATGATGTTGATAAATTCGATCGTGCAATAGCATATCTTGAGGATAGTATGAAAATAAAAATTTCAAATGCCGACGTAATTGTTGATCTGGCTTATGCATATGAGATGAAAGGAGATATGCCAAAAGCTATTGAGTATAACGACATGTTACTTGATATAGACCCATATTCATTTGATGCGTGGGTTAACATTGGTAAGTTATACTCAATGGATGAACAGTATGATAAAGCAATCGACGCTTTCGACTTTGCATTAACAATAAAAGAGGATGATTTAACTACAATGAAGATGAAAGCATTATCGCTTTACTTTAATGATAATATCGATGAATCGATTCAACTATTTCGAAAATGTTTAGACCTCTCTCCAACAGATGAGTCGTTATACGATTCATTGATTGATGCTTATGCATCTTTTGAGCATTATAACGAAATGTGGAACATAATCAAGCTTAAAGAGGAAAGGTTTGGAAGTAAAGGTATTGCTGTAAAACGTGCATATATTTATGTAAGTAAACGGGATGTTGATACTGCAAAAGAACTATTCAAGTTAATTCCCGAAAACGAAAGAGATACACTCGAATATTACATGATAGAAGGTGAATTGGCAGTTCAAGAAAATGATTTCATAAAAGCAGAATCGTCCTATATTAAAGCATCTCTAATATCGGAAGATAATGAAGAAATTCTTGATAAACTTGCAAATATAAGTGTTGCTCGTGAGAAATACACTCAAGCAGCAGAGTATTTAGAGAAACTTCTTGAGCTTTCACCCGATTTTCCTACTGCTAAATCAAGACTTGCATTCATTCGCTTCGAAATTGGATCGAAAGAGCCTTTCGATGAAATAATGGAGCAATTTACAGATGAAGAGCTCCGTTCTTTGTTGATTCTAATATTAGGAATTAGTGAAACTGAAATATCTAAATTTAGTAGAGAGAAAATACTTATTCGTCTG
>DATGMV010000196.1:0-2251 GCA_035307185.1 Fermentimonas sp.
AAAGTTAATAATTTAAAAATTATTTTTAATCAATTTACTACTTGCCAGGCTATCAAGAGGCAAGTCTTAAGTCTTACGTCTTTCAGTCCCGATAGCTATCGGGACGCTCTTACATCTTAGTCGGACACGGCTAATTTGTAATGTCTAAATTTAAAAAATAATACGGTTGAGAGTAACTATTGTTGCTTCGGTACACTTTCGGTATAATAGATTTTAGCATTTATATACATATTTCTTTAAACTTGCCCATCAGAAACCTAAACCTTTTAACAATGAAAAAACAATACTTAGAAAACAGTATGGGGCACTTACCCCTCTCCTCTTTGCGGATTGGAATTTTTGCTCAGTTCACTAATGGAAATAAGTCATCTTCTTCTTTTCCTTCCGCTAACAATAAATCACGCATACCGTGGCCATTCCTATTCGGATTTTTGGTGTTTATGGTTGGCTCTTACGCAATGAATGCACAGGCCTGTGAAGCACCATCTAATCTCCAAATTGAATATGAGAATGAAATGCCTACCGCTCAAGTTAGCTGGGATGGGGGGACTCCAGAAAATGGATGGGTGCTAATATTTGGTCTGGAAGGGAGTATTAATATTGATGATTTTATCTCAGATCCTGATAATTATGAAAATCCAGAAGCCAAAATAGAATACATTAGCGAAAGTCCGCATTTTGTTTATATGAATATGCTACAACCAGGTTTATATGATGTGTATGTCGTTGCTGATTGTGGTGGGGAAGGAATGGTCGCCTCTGAACTCCTAAATTTCACAAAAGAGGAAAATGCCGAGGAAATAATTGACCCAAATTGCGAAACACCTTACAATATGACCGTAGTAGACAGTGGCGAGGCTGCAGTAGATGTTTCTTGGGAACCGGAAGATGGTGAATTATATCACATTGCCTGGGGGCCTATGGGTCTTGAAATGAACGAAGATTTCTTTAATGATCCACAAACCGGAAGTGTAATCGTTTCCGAAAATCCATTTCATTTAATCTTTACTGGTCCCGAACGCTTTGAGACACGTTCTTTATATATACGAAAATTTTGTGGAGATAATAATTTTAGTGAATGGACAGAACCAATATGTGAAGAACCTTCAGATCTAGACAGTAGCCAAGAGGAAGAAGACATTAACCTCACTTGGACTCCAGGAGCCTCTGAGAATGGCTGGGAAGTGGCCTATGGGCCTGAGGGGTTTGACGTGAATGACCAAGGCAATCCTGATGTAACCAGAGTGAATACCTACGCTACACCTACATATACCATTTCTGTATATGACGTTGAGCTTGGAAATACCTATGATTTTTACGTTAGATCTAGATGTTCAGAACAAAATTTTAGTGACTGGACAGGTCCGAGTACTTTTATTCCAGAGCTAGCCCCATGTTTTGCGGTTTCCGCAACCGAAGCCAGACATGTTACCTATGCAACTGCCGATATCTATTGGACCCCAGTGGGAGGGGAGTCTAGTTGGACAGTAACGTACGGAGTTTCTCCCCTTGATCCAGATAATGCCATCACCCTACCTGCAGAAGGCAATCCAAAACTCACTCTGACTGACTTAGATGCCACTACACAATACGATGTTTATATTACCGCTGTTTGTACGGCTGGACAAACTGCCGATGGAGAGGCTATCAGCTTTACCACTACGGAAGGAAGTACTGGCGGGTATTGCACCCCAGTATTTCAACATGGATGTGAATATGATATTGTAATAGATCATTTTATTTTAACCGGTGAAAACGACACGCAAATCTATGATCTAAACACAGGGTGTAGTGACAGTAATTACAATGATAAAACAGATATCTCAGTCGAACTCGCACCTGGATCCGATTACTTAGCTTGGGTAACTTCTGGATCGCTTTCTGGCGATCACTGTGTAATTTGGATCGACCTTAACAATGATGGAGTTTTTGAGGAATCAGAGCGAGTGGCTGCAAAAGCTATGGATTCACCTTCGGAAATTGTGTTGCTCAATATTCCTGCAAATGCAAGTGCGGGCGAACGGCGCATGCGAGTTTTGGTAGGTATGGCGTCTTATCCTGAAAACTTAACTCCCTGTAACGAGTCAGGAGATACCAACGGAGAAGTCCACGATTATACCGTAATTATAAGAGAACTTGAAAATTGCAGTAGTGCTATTGCAGGTGTCCCGATGGATAATTTTGAAATTTGTCCAGATCAAAGTTTTACAATAGCAGTGTCAGCTGCATCTGCACCAGCCATTGCAATGGA
>DATGMV010000197.1:0-3191 GCA_035307185.1 Fermentimonas sp.
AAATTAAGTTACGCAGTTGGAATGAGTATGGCCTCAAATCTAATGAATTCAGGATTGAAAAACATAGATGTTGATTCTTTTGTAAAAGCATTCAACGATGTTATGAATAACAATGCTCTCTCCTTAGAACCACAAGAAGCAAACCAAATTTTACAAGACTATTTTAGCAAACAACAAGAAGAAATGTTGAATAAAAATATTGAAAAAGGAAAGACTTTTTTAGCAGAGAATAGTAAAAAAGAGGGGGTTACTACACTTCCAAGTGGGCTACAGTATGAAGTTATTACAGAAGGTAGTGGAGATAAGCCCAAAGCAACAGACAGTGTTAAGTGTCATTATCATGGTACATTGTTAGATGGTACAGTGTTCGATAGTTCTGTGCAACGCGGTCAGCCGGCAGTATTTGGTGTAAATCAGGTTATTAAAGGTTGGGTAGAAGCTTTGCAGCTAATGTCGGTTGGGTCTAAATGGAAACTTTTTATTCCCTCTAATCTTGCTTATGGTGAGCAGGGAGCAGGAAGTTCAATTGAGCCCAATTCAACTTTAATTTTCGAAGTTGAGCTTTTAGGCATTGAGTAATTACATAACATTTTTATATAAATAAATAAGTAAGATGAAAAAAACAATTTTAGCAACATTCAGTGTTTTAGCTGTTTTAGCTGTTATGATGGTATCATGCGGCGGAGCTTCAACACCAAAAGCCTCTCTAAAAAACTCCGTTGACAGCGTGTCATACGCATACGGAGTTACGATGGCAGATCAGGGGTTAGCTCAATTTCTTGAACAGGCAGGTGTAATAACAAGCACCACAAATGTAGAGTACGACTATCAAATGAGAATTGCTTCTGCAGACTCAACAGAAAAAGAAGCTTTGCAGGCAGAAATGGCTTCTAAGATAGACTCTATAAACAAAATTAACGGTCCTAAACTTAATGATTTCATTAAGGGAATGAAGGATGCAATTAACCTTGATGAGCAGTCGGCCTATGCCCACGGTCTTAGCATTGGTGTACAGTTCTCACAGCAAATGCTGCCTCAGTTCAACACTATGTTGTACGGTGAAGACTCTGAAACAAAAGCCAATACAGACCAACTTATTGCCGGATTGGTTTCAACACTAAAGAATCAGGAGTTGGCTATAAGCAAAATGGAAGCAAATGAGTTGGTTCAAAGTGAATTTGAGAAAGCTCAGGAAGCAGAAATGTCACGTCAGGAGGAAGATCTGAAAGGACAGTTTCAATCAGAGATTGCAGCAGGAGAAGAGTACTTAGCTGAGAATGCAAAAAGAGAAGGTGTTGTTACTCTCCCAAGCGGATTGCAATACGAAATTTTGAAAGAAGGAACAGGTGCTACCCCAACAGATACCGATAGAGTAAAAGTTCATTATCACGGAACACTTATTGATGGTACTGTGTTTGATAGTAGCGTGGAAAGAGGCGAACCTACAACATTTGGTGTAACACAAGTTATTGCAGGTTGGACAGAAGCTCTACAGCTTATGCCGGTAGGTTCAAAATGGAGACTTTATGTTCCTTACGACTTAGCATACGGATCGGCTGATAGAGGCGAAATTAAGCCTTTCTCAAATCTAATCTTCGATGTAGAGTTGATTGATATAGAGAAGTAAGATAGTTTGTATAGATATCTATATTCGATTGACTATAGGAGAGGGGTTGACTTTTGTCGCCCCTTTTTTTGTGGTAAAATTATAGTATGTGTTAAAGGTTTTCAATATTGCAGGGTATTTATAATTACTATTTTATATAGATTTGTTTGATTTTATGTAAATAGTACAACATTTATGGGCAAATAGTTGCAAATTGATTTTATATACTATACTTTTGCGTTCGTTTAATTGTTTAGGTTTTGTGAGTAATAGTTTGTTAAAAATAGTTTGAGACAGCCATAGCAGGTTTAAGAGTTGTTTTTAACTAAAAACAAGAAAGTGTAAACAAACATGATCTTATTGTTACTTTTTGGCGTAAATTGATAAAAAAAAGTACTAAAAATTACGTATATTAAATAATTGACTTATATTTGTGAGATGGAAATTTCCATATAAATGTTAATGTTGTTAATTGATCGTTGTTTAGACATTATGGTGTGCCACAATTTTACCGTAAAAAACAAGATAAGTTGAAACAAACAAGTAATATATTAGAATGAAAGTGTTTAATTAAAAAGTAGAGTTTATGAAAAGAAAACTAGCTATGTTTTTGACCCTATTCTTTGTTGGGATAGGAGTTGTTGTAGCTCAAACACAAGTGCGAGGTACTGTTGTGGATGAATCGGGTGTTCCGATAATAGGTGCCACAATTCAGATTAAAGGAACTTCGCAAGGTACAGTTACCGATATAGATGGCGATTTTACGTTGTCTGCTCCCGCAAATGGCACATTAGTCGTAACATATGTGGGATATGAAATACAAGAAGTAAATGTTTCTCCAAATGTTAGAGTTGTACTTGCAGCTGATACGCAATTGCTGGATGAAGTGATGGTAGTAGCTTACGGAACAGCCAGAAAGGAATCATTTACTGGATCTGCTCAGGTTATCTTGTCAGATAAGATTGAGAATAGGATGGTGGCCGATGTTACAAAAGCGTTGGATGGTATGGCTGCAGGGGTACAATCAACTTCCGGTTCCGGACAGCCCGGTGCAGGAGCAGCTGTGAGAATACGTGGTCACGGGTCGCTTTCTGCTACAAATACACCTCTATATGTAGTAGACGGTGTACCTTATGATGGAGAGATCAATGCGATAAATCCGAACGATATTGAGTCAATGACAATTATTAAAGATGCCTCTGCAGGGGCACTCTATGGTGCTCGTGGAGCTAACGGTGTTGTTATGATAACCACCAAAAGAGGTAAAGAGGGTGCTGTTTCGGTTAATTTTAAAACTAACTGGGGAGTCTCTTCAAGAGCTATTCCAAGATACGAAATAATGGATGCATACGAGTGGACAGAAAATGTTTACTACATGTATAAACACCGTATGATGACAAATAATGGTATTGCTCCCTCTGAAGCAGGTGCAGCAGCATTGCAAGAGATGGCTACAGGGGCTACAAGTATATTTGGGAATAACATGCGATATAATCCATTTAGTCGTTCAGTACTTGATTTGATAGATCATTCAACCGGAAAAATTTATGAAGGAACTTCATTAAAATGGAATGAAGATTGGTTG
>DATGMV010000198.1:0-3800 GCA_035307185.1 Fermentimonas sp.
TTTCAAATATTTTATTTATCTCCTCGAACGATTCTTTCTGAGTTTCGGAAAGGGGGTAGGGTTTGCGAGTTGGTTTTGTATCGCTATTAATTCTACCGGTTTCAATGTTTTGAGTCAGTACAATTTCTTTTTGTAGCAATCCATTTAGTATTGCCACCGAGTAATTTTCTAACCCGATTATCTCTTCTCTGCTAATGTGGTTTGTTCCTTTTTCTTTTATATATGTGATTATTTGATTGTAAAGTGAATGTTGTTTTTTAGCTCTGCCGAATATGTCAGGTGTTGAATCGATTTCCAATAGAGGATTAATCTTATAATATGTTTCGGTTTTTGGCTTAAAGTTGGTTTTTGTGTCATTAGATTTCATGGATGCCGGCATGGCAGCATTGTATACATCTCCAAATGGAGACATATAATAAAAAGATATCCACTCCCATAAATTTAATTGTTTATCGTTCACAACTGGTTGTGTGTCGACAAGGGAGTGGATATCTTTAGTTTCAAACCCAATTGGTTTGTTTTCGTGTAATTTTACAACTATTGCAGTGTAATGTTTTTTTCTGCCGAATGGTACTATTACCCTAACTCCCTTTGTAATCTTATCTTGCATGTTTAAAGGAACTGAGTATGTGTACAGATCAGATAAAGGTAACGGTAGTATTACATCTGCAAACATGCACTAAAAATAAATAGTTCCGGTTATTGTCCAGGATTCACTTTTTCCATTTAAAGGATCTTTCCAGTTTGGTGTTTCTACTGCATAATTGTCGGTAAGTTTAACACTGTAGTTTAGCCCCACTTGTATCATATCCAGTAATTCAACCCCAAATCCTACGTTAGCACCTGCTTGAAATTCTTCTGCCTTGATGTCTTCAGATATACCTTCAATATTTATTTCATCACCCGAAAGTAGATAGCCTGCCCAAGGTCCGGCTGTTCCAAATAGTTTTATGGGCAGTAAGCCTAACCCCAGTTTAAGTTTTGCATTAACCGGAAGGTTTAAATAACGATTTGAAACTTCTTCGTCGCTACCTTCTCCCGAAAGACGAGCAACTGTCATTTTACTGTCATTATACAAAAGTGCTGCTTCTATTCCAAAATTTGCTGCTCCTAAAGGAACAAACATTGCTTCAATTGCAGGACCTATGCTGTATGATGTCATATTATCGACGTTGAATGTCTCGTCAGGGGTGTTGAAGTCGGGATTATTTAATCCTACACTACCTTTAACTCCAAATTTAACCTGCGAAAAAGCAGGTACACTCATTACTGATATTAATATCAGCAAAACACTTGTCGTAATAAATCTTTTTGTTTTCATTTTACTCTGTTTTGTTAGTCACTTAGTTTTTATGTACCAATTAAAAGCTGCACAAAATAGCGCAACTTCATTGTTTAAACAACAAAGAATGAAATAGTATTGCTAAATATTGTTAATAGTTTGTTTAAAAAAACGCTCCATCTCCCATTTAAGGGAGTTGAAGCGCTTTAATAATCTTTGATTAGGACAAATGCTCTTAATCTTTGAACTTTGCTTTTAAGTATTCGCGATTTAATCTTGCAATGTTTGATATAGAGATGTTTTTAGGACACTCTACCTCACATGCTCCTGTATTAGTACAGTTTCCGAACCCAAGTTCGTCCATCTTTGCAACCATCGATTTAGCACGTTTAGCTCTCTCCACTTTACCTTGTGGAAGTAGTGCCAACTGACTAACCTTTGCAGATACAAAGAGCATTGCAGATCCATTTTTACATGCCGCAACACATGCGCCGCAACCAATACATGCAGCTGCATCCATAGCCATTTCAGCATCATCATGAGGAATGAGTATGGCATTGGCATCTGGTGTTCCTCCTGTGTTTACAGAAGTATAACCACCGGCTTGTATGATTTTATCAAAAGATGTTCTATCTACAATTAGGTCTTTTATTACGGGGAAGGCAGTAGAACGCCATGGTTCTACGGTAATTGTGTCTCCCTCGTCAAATGTGCGCATGTGTAACTGACAAGTTGTAATATCTTCATCCGGTCCGTGTGGATGTCCATTTATATATAGACTGCACATTCCGCATATACCTTCACGACAGTCATGGTCGAATACTACAGGTTCTTTACCTTCGTTGATAAGCTTCTCGTTTAGTATGTCGAGCATTTCTAGAAATGAGCTCCCCTGAGAAATCTTTTCTAATGGGTAGGTCTCAAAATGTCCTTTGTCTTTTGGTCCGTTCTGACGCCAAACTTTTACTTTTATGTTGATATCTTTATCCATGATTGTTCTATTTTTAAGATTTATAGTTTCTCTGCTGACGAACTACAAATTCGTAATCAAGCGGTTCTTTGTACATTACAGGTGCACTGTTTTCGCCGGTATATTCCCAGCAGGAAACATATGCAAACTCATCATCGTTTCGTAGTGCTTCACCATCCTCAGTCTGATATTCAGTGCGGAAGTGTCCTCCACAAGATTCTTCTCTGTTTAGTGCATCGTGTGCAATAAGTTCGCCTGTTTCAATAAAGTCGGCAAGTCGTAATGCTTTTTCAAGTTCCATGTTAAGAGAACTATTATCTCCCGGTATGCGAACATTACTCCAAAACTCTTTCTTTACCTCTTCAATTTTTTCGATAGCTTTTTTCAGGCCTTCTTCGCTGCGGTTCATACCTACGTATTCCCACATAATATGACCCAACTCTTTATGAATGCTATCTACAGAACGTTTTCCTTTTATGTTGAGAAGTCGCTCAATACGATCACTGATTGCTTTTTCAGCTTGTTCAAATTCGGCAGCATCAGTACTAAATCTTGGAACAGAAATCTGATCTGAAAGGTAGTTCTGAATAGTATAAGGAAGTACAAAATAACCGTCTGCTAAACCTTGCATTAGTGCAGATGCTCCAAGGCGGTTAGCTCCATGGTCTGAGAAGTTGGCTTCGCCAATTGCAAAAAGACCCGGTATAGTAGTTTGTAGTTCATAATCAACCCAAATGCCGCCCATTGTATAGTGTATTGCAGGGTAAATCATCATTGGTGTTTCATATGGATTGTCATCTACAATCTTCTCGTACATTTGGAAAAGGTTTCCGTAACGCTCCTCAACTACATCTTTACCCAATCTCTTTATTGCATCTTCAAAGTCAAGATAAACAGCAAGTCCGGTTGTGCCAACTCCATAACCAGCATCGCAGCATTCTTTTGCTGCGCGTGATGCAACGTCTCGCGGCACCAGGTTACCAAAGGCAGGATATTTACGCTCTAGATAATAATCTCTGTCCTCTTCTTTAATTTGAGTTGGTTTCAGTTTGCCTTCACGTATTGCTTTTGCATCTTCAAGTTTTTTAGGTACCCAAATACGACCATCGTTTCGAAGAGATTCCGACATCAATGTTAGTTTTGATTGGAATTCACCATGAACCGGAATACATGTTGGGTGTATCTGAGTCATGCATGGATTTGCAAAATATGCACCTTTCTTGTAGCATTGCCATGCTGCAGAGCCATTTGATGTCATTGCATTTGTTGATAGAAAAAACGCATTTCCATAACCTCCTGTAGCGACAACAACTGCGTGAGCCGCAAAACGCTCAAGTTTACCTGTAATCAGGTTACGTGCAATAATACCACGAGCACGACCGTCGATCATAACAAGATCTACCATTTCGTAGCGGGTATATAGCTTAACTTGTTTCTTGTTAACAGCTCTACTCAGGGCTGAATATGCTCCAAGAAGGAGTTGCTGACCAGTTTGTCCGCGTGCGTAAAAAGTACGGGATACCTGAGAACCACCAAATGAACGGTTAT
>DATGMV010000199.1:0-2707 GCA_035307185.1 Fermentimonas sp.
CAATCTCTTGTGGCGAACAGGAAGCAACAGAAAAACTAATTGCATTTTCTTCAATTACTTGTCGAAGTTCATATCGCTGCTTATGACTCAGTTGTTTTGAATCATTTAAATTTGCACAAATAAAATCGGGTGGAAGAATTACTGCTGCAGCAAACACCGGACCTGCAAGACAGCCTCTACCAGCCTCATCACATCCGGCTTCAAGTAAATCCGGAATCATATATAATTTTAACGGCTCTCTCAACTTCATAATCTACTTCAAATCATTTATTATAAATGAGAGGCTCAAATTCAATAATTAATTTATTATCCATTGGTGGAAAGTCGAGAGTATACTCTTCCGGTTCAACCTCATTGCCAAGAATTGCTGAAAGTGACATTATAAGTTCAAGCATCTCTTCGTCCACCATCTCGTCGCCTCTAACGTGAGTAAGATTAAGCTTCACAATCATTTCTGTTAGAACAGCTTTTAATTGTGGAGGCAGGGGCAATCCTAAGTTATTTAATTTACTCTCGGCAATTCTAAATGTTATTTTCTCAAGCCTATTGAGATACTCCTCTTCTAAATTATAATTAATGGGTATTTCAGTTACAAATCGAGAGTCAATTGAAAGGTCTGAGTTGGTAAGACTCATAATTCTATAAGCAAAAGGATATTGAGCAAGACTTGCTGTTTCAACATCGTAAATTATGTTACCTCTCGCTGACTTACGTAAGGTTATATCATTTGAATGGAAGTGACCGGTAAAAATTATTCTCAGACCTGCATCTGCCAAACTTTCAGATATGGTTTGCCAATTTTCTATCAAGTATTCTGAGAAAAATGTATTTTGAAAAGGCATATGTTCAACCAAACCATGATGCATCATACCCAAGACCACAATATCTCTTTGGCGTGCTTCCTCAAGAATATCTAGCATCCAATTCATTGTTTCCGGCTTTATCCTACCTCCGGTAATAGATGTTGTAGTGTGCTCATCATATCGATTTGTATCAATTGACATTAACCATGTACTATCACTTATCTTTGCAAGATAGCTTAATGAAGCGGCATCTCGACTTATGGCTTCGTTATAGCCGAACGCTTCATAAAGTTCAGCGAACTCATTTGCAGTTACTGATTGTACCGGTAATACTTGATCTCCTACATATCTTTTTGCATCAGGGATATTTATGTCATGATTGCCTGGAGTTACAAATATACGTATACCAGCCTCTTTCAGAGGCTTTAGCTTTTCAATGAAATCGAAGTGACTTTTCTGTTCTCCGTGGTTTGTTATATCTCCGGTTATAAGTAAAATATCTATCTCTTCTCTTAGAATATCTGCAAAAACAACTTCAAGTACGGATTGAAGATCTTCTATAGTTCTACCTGTTGTAGTCTCGTACAAAGAAAGAGCTTTACCGGGTGAAGCAAGTTCAGGTGAAAGAAAATGGATATCGGTCAGTACAGCAATCTTCGTACTACCGGATAGAGCTACAGTTAAGCTACCAAATAAAAAACATAGTGTTATTAAATAGTTAACCGCTGACTTCATCAATTTTTTTGCAAAAGAATTAAAATATTGTCGTACCACTGCTGCCTTTGGAGCCAACGTTCAAAAGGGCTGCATTCAATAAGAAAATAGCTGTCGGCTAAATTATCAACCTTAAAAGGCTCTTCAACTAATACTCCCCATACATATTCAACCAAATCGGGATAATCTATGTATGGATTTCTGTTCCCTTGTATCTTAAAGATCTCTTCATTTCTTCTAACCTCTTTCAAGCTAACAGGATCCTCTCTATGCCATTTAAGTAAAAGTTCGAGTGACCATTCGCTAATACCCGGATAAAAGCTTCCACCTAACTGGTCGGACCTCCATGACAGCAGGTCTTCTTCGTATGCTGTAACTAAATAAAAAAATGTTCTCGCAAGATCACCTTTGTATTCATCGATAGGCTCAAAAACAGTTTTAGAGTAATCACCAAATGTATTTTGTCCCAATTTCGATCCATTTGTCGATTCCCATGATGCTATACCTACTTCACCAAACGGATAATTACTTCTCCTGTTATTTACATAACCATCCGTTGGATAGATATGAAATAAATCTGATTCAAGTAATCTGTTTGGTCTAAACCAACTTCTTGGTAATGCATGCTCTCTATTGTAACAATGACCCTCACCCTTGTAGGTGCCACAACGATTATTCCTAAAATCATAGTAATAATCGGCAACACCACGAGGTTTGTCGGAGTACATATCTAAAACGCGATTATTTTTACTCGCATCTGTATATTCAAAGGCTTCCCAGAGTTGTGAATATGCAACAACATCAGGATTTTTAATAGTGTTATAAAGAGCTGTTTTTAAATTTGCCCCACTTTTCCCTTCGGCAGACAAGTAGTACCCCTGCGGTACTTGAGAGAAAAGTGCAGAAGAGCAAAACAGCAAAAGAGTGATTAATATGCTGTTAAGAGAATATTTCATTTCTTATATGATTACGTCCAAAAAGCAAATATAGCGAATAGATTCACTATAGCAATAGAATAACTTAGAAAATTAAGTGAAAGGATGAATTGGAGTAATTTAAATTTTATCCCTATGAATGTAATATTTTTTCAATCTCCTCTATATCAGATTTGAAACTTTTATCTACATCGTAATAGTTTCTTACTGTATTGCATGCATGAAGCACAGTGGCGTGACTTCTACTTCCAACCT
>DATGMV010000200.1:0-4012 GCA_035307185.1 Fermentimonas sp.
TGCTCAGGAGAAGGTACGGTAAAAGCCCTCTTTTAAAGCATAACATGCCCATAGGTGCTTAAGAAGCATCTAACAAGAATATCAGATTTATTTTAGGCCTGTTTGAAGAAAAAATTAATTAATTGATTATATCAAATCCGCAATATGGAACTAAAGCTTTAGGAATAATAATACCCTCTTCGGTTTGATTATTTTCTAATAATGCTGCCATTATTCGAGGTAATGCAAGCGCACTACCATTTAGTGTGTGGCAAAGTTGAGTTTTACGATTTTCATTTTTATATCGGCACTTCAATCTGTTTGCCTGATAGCTTTCGAAATTAGAAACAGAGCTAACTTCGAGCCAGCGTTCCTGAGCAGCCGAGAAAACTTCAAAATCGAATGTGAGAGCCGACGTGAAGCTTAGGTCGCCACCACAAAGACGTAGTATTCTCCACGGCAGCTCTAACTTCTCTACTAAGGTTTGTACATAATTGACCATCTCATCAAGCCTCTTATAAGAATTCTCAGGCTTTTCTATGCAAACTATTTCCACTTTATCGAACTGATGCAAACGATTTAAGCCACGAACATCCTTACCGTATGATCCTGCCTCGCGACGGAAACATGCAGAGTAAGCTGTGTTCATTACAGGCAGATCTTTCTCTTCAAGAATTACATCGCGATACATATTTGTAACAGGTACTTCTGCTGTGGGAATAAGGTATAGATCATCAATTCCAACATGATACATTTGTCCCTCCTTATCGGGTAACTGACCGGTTCCGAAGCCTGAATCGCTATTTACCACATAAGGTGGCTGCACCTCTGTAAATCCTGCGTCACGAGCATTGTCAAGGAAGAAGTTTATGAGTGCACGTTGAAGTCTTGCTCCTTTTCCTTTGTAAACTGGGAATCCTGCTCCGGTTATTTTAACACCAAGCTCAAAATCTATAAGATCATATTTTTTTGCGAGTTCCCAGTGAGGTATGGCATTTTTGTGTAGTGAAGGCACCTTTCCTCCGCTTCTGTCAACTACATTATCGTTGGCACCTTTTCCTTCGGGTACAGAGTCGTGCGGAATATTAGGGATATTAACAAGCAGCTCCTCTATCTTGCTCTCGCTATCTTTTAATGTTGCTTCAGTTAGTTTTGCGGCTTCCTTAAGAGTAGTTACCCTTTCTCTTGCTACTGTTGCTTCATCTTTTTTGCCCTCTTTCATTAAAGAGCCAATTGATTTTGATATCGAGTTTACTTCAGATAAAAGGTTATCTAATTCGGTTTGGCTTTTTCTTCTGATTTCATCAAGCTCTATAACTTGATTTACAATATCTTTAGCATCAAAATGCTTTTTTGAGAGACGTTTTACAATCTCTTGAGGATTTTCGTTGATTGCTTTAAGTGTGAGCATAGAAATATATACGCTTTTTTTATAATACCATTAAGAAACGCAAAGGTACAAAAAATAGCGTATATTAAATCTCTGTAGGGGTAAATTTAGAATAGTTGGAAATGCAAGGTTTCACGCAATTCTCTCTGTTTTTGCTTTTTCTGACGATAACAACGCGAAACATAATATGCAACCCCTGCAAGTGCGCCAACTATTAAAATGTCTTTTACTGTATTACTCATATGATATATCTGTTTTTAGATTATTGCTTTTAAATTTAATTGATGCTTTAATATAAGACGTGAAAAGCTCGAAAACGTTGCATTAAAACAGGATAAAAACAATTTTAGTTCAATTTATTTTGCTTTTAACTTAAAAGCTCAATTATAATTAAATTTTTAGAACTATCAGTTATCCTATACCTATTGTCGGTTCGTTTACCTACTATCCAAACAATATCTTCACCTGAGACTAAAAGCCAGGCGTCATCTTTATCTTTTAGGCTATACTTCTCATCTGTAAAGAAATCGCTAAGCTTTTTTCTGCCTTTCATACCAAAAGGTATAAACCAGTCGCCCTCCCTCCATTTTCTAAGAATTAGAGGGAATTTGAGCTTATCTGCATCTATATATAAATACTTGCTATTGAAGTTTATTGCTACAGGAGACTTAACTCGGGTTACTTTCAGGTTCAAAGGGTGAGAGATTTCCTTGTCTTCTTCTTCGATATAGTAGATGCCGTACTCTTTCTCATCTTCTTGTATAGCGTTTAATATGAAATGGTTTCTGTCTTTTATCAGTCTGTATTTTTCTGTGTTATAAAAAATGCTTGAATCTGAAAAGAACTGTTTGCCGGGTATTGAATCTATACTTTCGTAAATGTCTTCAATTGTTGAAGGGTTGAATCCAAGCGGAGAAAGTAGTTCGAATAGTACCGATTTTGGAGATGAAGTTTTCCTTAGCTCTTCAATATCTATTTTATTATCAGTGAATATTTTAATTATTGACTCCTGAACTGATTTAGAGTATACCTTTTCTGCTTCATTAATGTTTTGTGAGGTGCGATAAATTGATTCCTTTACTGATGGATTGAGTGTTTGAAGCAGAGGTATAACGTTTAGCCTAATGGAGTTGCGAAGATATATATCTTGCTTGTTTGTGTTGTCTGTTACATAAGGAATACCTCTATGTGCAATGTAGTTTTCAATCTCATCGCGTGTAATACACAAAAGTGGCCTGACAATATAACTATTTTTTGGCGATATGCCTGTGAGCCCCTTTATGCCTGTGCCTCGTATGAGGTTTAACAGTACTGTCTCCACCGAGTCGTCTTTATGGTGAGCAACAGCAATGTAATCAGCTTCGTGATTTCTGCGAAGAGTTTCAAACCAGTTGTAACGCAACTCACGTGCTGCCATCTCTATGGATATTTTACGATCGGCAGCGTATTGTTGTGTGTCGAAATTAATTGAAGTGAATGGGATGTCTATGCTTTTGCACCATTTCTTTACAAATTTTTGGTCACGGTCGGATTCTTCACCACGCAGGTGGAAGTTGCAATGGGCGACATAGCATCTGTATCCCAGAAGTATTAAGATGTCTAAAAGTGCCATGGAGTCCATTCCACCACTAAGCCCTACAATAATCTTGGCATTATGTGAAATAAGATTCTCTTTATCTATAAATTTCTTTACGCTTTCTAACATCATTCTTCAATAGTAGTAACAAACATAGTAAAACTTTCACTATAAATCGGAGAAAATCGTAATAAAAAGTGTAATTTTGTAGCTATATAGAATTGAAAGTATTAACAATATTATGATTGAAAAGATTGAAGCTCTTCTTTTGGAAATAGATCAATTAGCTGTTTCAGGTAGCGAAGAGTTGGAAACACTTAGGGTTAAATATCTGAGTAAAAAAGGTATTATACCTTCTCTTATGGATGAGTTTAGAACAATTCCAGCGGATCAGAAACGCGAAGTTGGTGTTAGAATAAATGACCTTAAACAAAAAGCCACAGATAAAATTAAACTTCTTAAGGATCAGTTTGAAAGTATAGATACAGGGGCTGATGATGTTGATCTAACAAGAACTTCTTATCCTGTGCCTCTTGGAACGAGACACCCTATTTCTATAGTTAAGGAAGAAATTAATGATATTTTTAAAAGACTTGGTTTCTCTATAGCCGAAGGACCAGAGGTTGAAGATGACTGGCATGTTTTTTCTTCACTGAACTTTGCCGACGACCACCCTGCTCGAGATATGCAGGATACATTTTTTATTCAGAACGACCTTCAGATACTCTTGCGTACACATACATCTTCGGTACAAACAAGGGTTATGGAGAATACAGAGCCTCCAATACGCATAATTTGTCCGGGAAGGGTTTATAGAAACGAAGCTATATCATACAGGGCACACTGTTTCTTCCATCAGGTTGAAGCATTGTATATTGATAAAGATGTTTCCTTTGCCGATCTAAAGCAAGCTTTACTTTTCTTTGCAAGAGAAATGTTTGGTGAAGAGACAAATATTCGTTTGCGCCCGTCGTACTTTCCATTTACCGAACCAAGTGCCGAAATGGATATTTCTTGCAATATTTGTGGTGGTAAAGGATGTCCATTTTGCAAACACACCGGATGGG
>DATGMV010000201.1:0-6558 GCA_035307185.1 Fermentimonas sp.
AGGGTAGATGGCAACCATGGCGCTACATTGCATTATGAGCCAAACAGCTATGGTATTTGGAATGAACAACCGGAGCATGATGAACCTGTTCAGAAAGTTGATGGTGATATTAAACGCTGGGATTTTCGCGAGGATGATAACAACTATTACGAACAACCCGGTAAACTTTTCCGTTTGATGGATCAGGAAGCTCAACAACGTTTGTTTGAAAACACTGCTCGTAATATGGGCTGTAGCGATGAGATTATTAAAATACGTCATATAAACAATTGCTACAAAGCAGACCATGATTATGGAAGAGGTGTTGCAAACGCACTAGGAATATCGTACGAGAAAGCTGGAATTGAGTAGTTTAATTCTATATTAATTGTTTTAACCCCGGTCACTTTTAACTTATAGTTATATAGCCGGGGTTTTGCTTTAAACATAAATAAACAATCTTCATACCTTGATTATAATTTCTCCAATTTTAAATATGTCTTAAATAGCTGCTACTATTTCATACTATATTTTTATGCATTATAAATTTAAGCAATCGCACTATTATTAGTACACTATTACACTAAATGATTACATGAGGAATCTTGAGGAATTGCTTGAAGGAGTAATGGCTCAATAAGAACAGATAGTTAATTGATTGTGCAAAAATCACTATCTTTGTAGTTGAATTTATAAAAACCAAAAAAATGAGACATAAAAGAATTGTTACTTCTTTAATTTTATTATTTACTCTTTTTCAAGCTTTTTCTCAGGATATTATTACCTGGAATTTTAGCTTACAGGATAAGGGTAACGGAGAAGTAGATATAGTAGCCACTGCCAACATTGAACCAGGTTGGTACATGTATGACACTGAAATCCCTGAGGGAGGTCCTAATCCCACTATGATTGAATTCGATCAAATTGTTGGAGCTGAACTCGTAGGCAAATTCAAGTCAGTAGACAAGAAGGCCAATGTGAAGTATGATCAGATTTTCCAAATGGAGATTGGTTCATTTACCAACTCGGTAACATTTGCGCAGCGACTAAAAGTCACTGATAAAGATAAATTCTCTGTACAAGGAAATGTAAGGGCGCAGGCTTGTGATGAGCAGACTTGTACACCTCCACTACCTGTAGATTTTGAGTTTAAGACAACTGACCTGCCGGCTACAGTAACTGTTGTAGCATCAAATCTATCTGAACCTGTATATGAAACAATTACGGAGGATCAGAATAATGAAACAAACGCTATTCAAGCTTCTGCATCAAGTATAGTTAGCAGTGATGTCCTTTGGACACCGGTAATTGGTGAACTACAGGCGTTAAGCGACGGAGACGATCTTGCAGACGCATCACTCATTGACATCTTTTTAAAAGGTTTACTGTGGGGTTTTGCAGCATTGCTTACTCCATGCGTTTGGCCTATGATCCCGATAACTGTTAGTTTCTTTTTAAACAGAAATAAGAAGAGTCGCAAAAAGGCTGTTCAGGATGCAAGTGTATATGGGCTCTCAATAATTGTTATTTACGTAACACTTGGACTAATCATTACCGCAATCTTTGGAGCAAGTGCACTTAACAATCTTGCTACCAGTCCGGTTTTTAATTTGATTTTCTTTGCACTACTAATAACCTTTGCATTCTCATTTATGGGTGCTTTTGAATTAGTACTTCCAGCATCGTGGACAAACAAGATGGATAGTAAAGTAGATAGTTCTAAAGGGTGGCTAAGCCTATTCTTTATGGCATTTACCCTTGCTTTAGTTTCATTCTCATGTACAGGTCCTATAATCGGATGGCTACTTGTTGATGCAGCTACACATGGTAATTTTCTTGCACCAACAATGGGTATGTTTGGTTTTGCCCTTGCACTTTCAATCCCTTTCAGTTTATTCGCAATTTTCCCTTCATGGTTGAAAACTCTACCAAAATCGGGAAGCTGGCTAAATTCAGTGAAGGTAGTTCTTGGATTTATTGTGCTTGCAGTATCACTTAAATTCTTATCTGTTGCCGACCTATCAAGTGGCTGGGGCATTCTCAACCGAGATATATTTTTGTCGATCTGGATAGTATTGTTTGTAATTTTAGGATTATATCTGTTAGGAAAGATTAAGCTTAAGAGTGATAGCGAGCTAAAGCATGTTTCATTAACTCGACTATTTTTGGCTATGATATCATTTGCATTCTCAATTTATATGATTCCCGGATTATGGGGTGCGCCACTAAAGCCAATCAGTTCAATTGTACCTCCCCTATCAACACAAGACTTTAAGTTGGTAGATAACTCCTTAGAGCAGGTTTTTGATGATTATGAAACCGGGATGGCATATGCAGCTCAAACTGGTAAACCCGTACTTCTTGAATTTGGAGGTCATGGTTGTGTAAATTGTCATAAGATGGATGCTACAGTATTAGCTGACGATAGGGTGAAAAACCTTATTGAAGATGATTTTGTATTTATTGTACTGATGGTTGATGAGAGAACTAAGCTTCCTGAAATCATTGAGGTTGAAGATGGCGGTAGAAATTCGCGTCTGAGAACAATTGGTGATAAATGGAGCTATTTACAGCGTCATAAATTTGGAACACAATCGCAACCATTTTATGTTGTACTTGATCATCAAGGTAAACCTTTATCTCCTTCTCATGCTTATGATGAGAGTGTGGAAAATTACATTGAATTCCTACAAACAGGACTACGAAATTTCAAATAAGGGTCTTTAATAATGAAAGAGACGGCAATTTGTCGTCTCTTTCTTGTTTTAATAAATTGCAGAAAAACATAAAAAGAATTTAACTACTATGAATAATAGAGAAGCTAAATTGGAAGCATTTGGGCGTTTGCTCGATGTAATGGACGAATTACGCAAGAAATGTCCGTGGGATAGAAAGCAGACTAATGAAAGCCTTCGTGCCAATACCATTGAAGAGACGTACGAGCTTGCGGAAGCAATAATTAATGACGATAATGAAGAAATAAAAAAAGAGTTAGGTGATCTTTTATTGCATATCGTATTCTACTCAAAGATTGGTGAAGAGAAGGGTTATTTTGATGCAGCAGATGTTTGTAATGCAATTAGCGATAAGCTTATATTTCGCCATCCTCATGTTTTTGGTGATAAGAAAATAGACTCTGCCGGGCAGGTTGAGATATCTTGGGAACAAATTAAGCTAAAGGAAAAGGGAGGGAATAAGACTGTTCTTGAAGGAGTACCTTCGGCATTACCATCTATTGTTAAAGCATATAGAATTCAAGATAAGGCAAGGAATTCGGGATTCGATTGGAATCAGCGTCATGATGTATGGGCAAAGGTTAAGGAAGAGCTTGGTGAGTTGGAAGATGAGATTGAAAATATGAATGAAGAAAATATTGAAGCTGAGTTTGGCGATCTTATCTTCAGTATAATAAACGCTGCCAGGCTCTATAAAGTTAACCCTGATAATGCCCTTGAAAGAACAAACAAGAAGTTTATCTATCGCTTCAACTATATGGAACAGATAGTACAAGCTAAGGGCTTACAACTCAATCAGCTTTCACTTGAAGAAATGGAGGAAATTTGGCAGGAGGCTAAAAAGAGTGAGAAATTATAGTCTACTTACCAATACGCCAACGTGTTAATATAGTTTTTCTTTTTGGGAAAATACCATTTTTCTTAGTGCGTACATCCTCTACAACATAGAAGCTGTTACTATCAAAGTTGTTAATTGCCAACTCTAAAGATTTCATCTCTTTACGATCGACTACAGTCTCAATAATATCTACTTCATTTGTAGAACCCTTACCGTGTGTCATTGTTGCACCTATATTCAACTTGTTGAGTGCTTTAATCAACTCGAAACCATTTTTCTGAGTATAGATTCTACATAAAATTACGCCATAAGCTATCCTGTTCTCAAGTATTAGCCCTACATAATTGCCTGCCGCGTAACCTGCTGCATATGATAAATATGCCACCATATCATTTGCGCGTGAGAGTATTTGTGATATTACAACCACCCAGATAAATACTTCTATAAAGCCTATTAATGGGGCTTTATCTTTCTCTCCTTTTGAGACAAATATAATTCTAAGTGTACCAAGTGAAACATCAATTATCCTTCCGAAGAATATTACTATCGGGAGTAGCCAAGGGTAAATATCTAAAAAATCGAACATTGAATATTTATTTAATTATTAACTTGTTAAGTATTTAAATTCATGTATTGTTCTTACAGAATAACAATTGTTATGTTTCTGAAGTAATATCTTTCAAGTAATCAATGAAACTGGTAATATCCTCATCTGTTGTATCCCACGAACAAACTAATCGCATTTCGTTTCGACTTACATCCCAATCATAAAAGAAGTATCGTTCTCTAAGCTTATCGGTAATATCTTTTGGCAGTATAAAAAAGATTGAGTTTGATTCAACCTTTTGTGTTATCTCAATCCCATTAATCTCACCCAAAGCAGTCAATAGCTTCTGAGCTTTTTTATTGGAATTACTTGCATTAGCATACCAAATTCTCTCTTCTAAATAAGGAATAAATTGAGCTGTAAGATAACGCATTTTAGAGTAGAGTTGAGTGGTTTGTTTTCTATAATATCTTAAATTTTCGGACAACTCTTTACGAAGTGGTATCAGAACTTCTCCAAACATTAAACCATTCTTTGTTCCACCCAATGTGAATATATCAACACCACAATCTACCGTAAGCTCTTTTAGCTCAACATCAAGGTAAGCACATGCATTTGTAATTCTTGTTCCATCAACGAAAAGATACATACCGTTTTCATGCGCAAGTTCTGATAAAGCCTTTATTTCTTTAGGTGTATAAACCGTACCAAGCTCTGTTGACTGTGATATAGCAATTACTTTTGGTTGAGAATGATGCTCAAAACCAAATCCGTGTAGATGTGGTTTAACCAGCTCTGGAGTAAGTTTACCATCTGGAGTTTCAATCTCTTTAAGCGAGGCTCCGGTAGATTTTACTGGTGCACCACATTCGTCAACTGCAATATGAGCTGTAGATGCACATAATATAGAGTGGAACGGTAGTGTACATGCTTGTAATCCCACAACATTTGCACCTGTTCCGTTAAAAATAAAGATGGGCTCTACATCTTGAACTTCAATACTTTTACGAACGGCTTCCACAGCACGGTATGTCCACTCATCATCACCATATGCAATAGCATGGTTATTATTTGCATCCATCAAAGCATTCATTATAACCGGATGCACACCTGAGTTATTATCACTTCCAAAACTTCGCATAGATCTATTTTAATATTCAATTTAGTTTAGCATATTATTATACAAGATTTGCCAAGAGAAACTTCCTTATATCATCCGAATCTCGTTTCTTTCTTCTTGCATAATCCTCTACTTGCTCCTCATTAATCTCACCAACACCAAAATATTTAGAGTCTGGATGTGCAAAGAATAGTCCGCTCACAGAAGCATTTGGATACATAACACCATTCTCTGTAAGTGTAATACCCACCTCCTCTGAGTTAAGCATTGTATGCAATGTAAAGTTTGTAGTCTGATCGGGGATTGAAGGATAGCCAACAGCGGGACGTATACCTCTGAACCTCACAGCCAGCATATCTTTAATTGAGACATCTTCATCAGAAGCATAACCCCAATCGTCTCGGCGAACTTTGGCATGAAGCCACTCAGTAGCAGCCTCTGCTAATCTATCCAAAAGAGATTTCATCAAGAGTCCGTTATATTCATCTCCTTCCGCATCATACTTATCCATCAATTCATCTGCACCTACTCCTGCAGTAACGGCAAAAGCACCAATATAATCTTTCTTACCGGATGAACGGGGTGAAATAAAATCACTGAGACAATAATACTCATTCTTTCTCGACTTCTTTTGTTGACGCAAGAATGGAAATTCTACAACATCTGAATTATCTTGATAATTATTTATATCTGAATCATCATTATTTACCTCCTGAGCTGTTCTGACAAAAACAGTATCATTCTCACTAAATGCTTCATAAATTCCATAAACAGCTCTAATGTAATCTACATCCTCATTTACGAAACTATTTAACATAGCTACTGCATCATCATATAATTTGGCCGCTTCAATACCCTTCTCTCTATCGTCTTCACGAAAACCTTGGAGCCATTGAGATCTTTCTTCATCACTTTTACCAACTTCAGTTATAGTATGAAACCTTGCTGATAAGTTCCATGCGGGAAAAAGAAACTTCCAATCGAGATAAGGTATAATATCTGATACTTTAATTTTGTTTAAAGCAAAACGTCCAAGTTTATTAGGTTTTTCAGCTTCAAAAGAGTTCCACTCGATCTTAAATGCATTATCTCTTGACTCTTTAAGTGACACTAACTCCGTTGTTTTTTGTGAGTAGTTTTCACGTAAACGTACATTCTCTTCTTTTAAATTCTTTATATACTCTTCGCGATTATCACTACTCATTAAATTACTAACAGCCGAGGGAGCCATTGACGCATCTTTAACATACACAACAGGACCGCCGTTATACTTAGGCTCTATTTTTAATGCAGTATGTAATTTAGAAGTAGTAGCACCTCCTATGAGTAGAGGAATAGT
>DATGMV010000202.1:0-2074 GCA_035307185.1 Fermentimonas sp.
AATTTATCTCGAGAGGTTACTATTCCTACATTGTTCACCGGAAACAACTCATCCACAGAAAAACCTTGTTCATAAGACTCCTGCTCTTTAAAATCCATATTTATAAAAAAATAGTTTGGCGCAACATTAGCTATTTCCTTAAATTCGATATCTTTCAATAAATAAGCTGATAAGTAGTCGTACTTAAATTCACGTAAGCCGTAGAGGTCATGGTGAAATACTTTCCCCAGTTCATCTTTCTTTTTTTACCTGTTTTAATAAATAGATTTATTGAAACACCTTGCATTATATCAAATACATTCTCATCTTTACTGCCGTCCGGAGCCGTTTCTCTTTTTTTTGTATTCCCATGCAAGTCAATTGTATATATTTTATCAAAGGTCTTGAGAAGATTCCATCTCATTCCTCTGAAAGTTGGATTATCTAAGTAGCCATGAGGATTAATATAAGCCAAAACACCACTTCCATTTTTTTCAATGTAATGTTGACCATATCGAATAAACTTTACATAGTCATCATTTATCCATTTAGGATTTCTCTCTTTGAGTTTATCCTCTCCACCTGGCTCTTTCTTGTAATCCTCCATCAAGTCCATTATCCACTTGCCTTTATTATCACTTTCACCACTATAAGGTGGATTGCCTATCACTACCATAACCGGTGTATCACGTTTTACTCTATTTGCTTCGTTGGCTTCGTTACTCAACCAATTTGCCCAAAGCTTTCCTGTGTCCGGATGATATTCTTCAAGGCTATTTGTAAGATATATACGTAATCTTTTTTCTGTATTTTCTGTAAAACCTGTTTCTTTTAATACAATACCCATTTTAAGATGTGCCATGGCATAGCTTGCCATTAGAAGTTCAAAACCATTTAATCTTGTTAATAGATGTTTATCAACATATTCATTCCACAACCCTTGCTGACCTTCAAAACTTTTATATATATGTTTTACTGCCTCGTCAAGAAATGTTCCTGTTCCGGTTGCAGGATCAAGTATTTGAACGCGATGCACTTCTTCTTCACGCTCAATTTCTTTTGTTTTTGAACGCCTGTCTGCAGTGGCTTTTGTTACATCTTTTACTTTAATTCTTGTTGTTGAAGTATCTGCCAATCCCATGGGTAGATTAAACTCTTCTTTCAAAATATCATCTACTGCACGTATTATAAATTTAACTACCGGTTGAGGTGTGTACCATACTCCTCTCGACTTGCGCAACTTAGGATCATATTCACTCAAAAAGGTTTCATAGAAGTGAATGATTGGATCTTCAGATTTAGTTGATTTACCATAGTCTTTTAATATCTCGTTAAGGTCACTGGAACCAAATATTAATGCCAAGTCATCAACTATCCACCTTATTCTGTCGTCAATTTCAGGACCTGCAATATGTTGAAATAGTCTTCTCAAGAATGGGTTTGTACGTGGTATTAATTCAGCTGCTTCTTGTCGACTGAAATTATCTAATGAAGTATCATTTAATCGTGCCGCAAACATTCCATAAACTATAGTTTGTGCAAATATATCGGCAAAACTCTTTGGTTTTATATCATGAATTAAGTATTCCTGGAATGCATCCATTTGAGCTTTAAGTGAACTGCTCGAATGAGTATCTTCATCACTTTCAAGTACTCTTTTTATTATATCTGCAAGAAGTTTTGCCTTTCCTGCCATAATCTGAGCAAGTTTTTTACTGCTCCGTATTTCTTGTCCGGCAAAAGAGCAAAACTCTTTAATAGCTTTCTCAAAATCAGTAAAATTATCAGGTAGTGGTCTTACCCCCTTTGTTGTTATCTCTCCAATTGCAATAGAATATATTAGACTACCATCACGATAAAAATGAAAACTAAGATAATCTGTAAATATTATATTAGGCAGTGATGCTTTATATCTGTCGAACTGCTCTTTGTTACCGGTCTTTCTGTTTCCATCTAAATCAGTATCGCCTAAATCCTTTGCTTCAATATACCCAACGGGAATTTCTTTGTAGGTCAATATGTAATCAGGCGCACCAAAATCTCTTCTTTTTGGTTCATTTGTTACCTGAATATCTTGCACAAGATTCTCAATTAA
>DATGMV010000203.1:0-2723 GCA_035307185.1 Fermentimonas sp.
AAAATTAGTCTGGGGTTAAGAAAAATAATGCGTAAGGCATTAAAAAATGAAATAAATGAATAAATGGCTTGCACAAACAGATGAAACCAAAAGGAATGAGAGTAAACAAATTGAGTCGTCATTTATACAATATTATCAAACTTTCAAAATCTTCATATTTTGAAGTGCTGATGGAGAGTTTGGGAGAGTTGAATTTGATTTCCCAATTAGTAAGTAATTAATTATCACAGACATTTATACTATACCCTTTTAAAATTTGTTTTTGGCTATGTGCTTCTATATGCATATAGATTAATTTTTCTGTAAGCGTTATCTGTCTTCATAAAGCCTTTTTATTGCCTTATTAAGAGGTGAAAGACATTTGTTTGCCATGCCAAATTATCAGGCATGATCAGCTCATCTCTTAGTTTTACATTCAGTTCCGGCGATCAGTACAGAGTCGTGTAGGGAGTAAATAGCCACTTTGGCATTCTTGACCGGATTGTTGTAGGAATCGGTTACTTTACCCTTAATTTGAGCACTAATAGGGATTATCATCCCGGCTAAAAGCATTGTAAAAAGCATTTAATCTTATAGAACGGTTTTCGGAAGATATTGATTTAGCTGTTGATAGAGAGTATTTTGGTTTTGAAGGAGAATTAAGCAAGAAAGAGAGAGGAAGGTTGAGAAAAGCTTCGGGAAAGTATGTGGATGAGGTTTTTTATCAGGATCTGAAGAAAAGGTTTGAGGAAAAAGGATTTCAGGATGTCAACATAAGAAACTATATCTGCAAAATCTCATGATAGTATGTTTTATGATGCTTAATGCACTGTTAAAACTCATAATTGCATTAAAAATGCACTGTGTGAGTGCAAATAATATTATATTTGCACAAAACAAATATTATGGAACGATTATTTGAGTATTCGAACAAGCTGATTAATGAGGTAAGTACAGGCTTTTTGAGATATATGCATAGCGAGATCAATTGGAAAGGTCGCATGATTGGATTGATTGGACCACGTGGGGTTGGCAAAACAACTCTTGTGTTGCAATATATCAAGCAGAATTTAAATCCTTCTGAAACGCTTTATATTACGGCCGAAGATTTCTATTTTGTGGATAATAGAATTATAGAGCTTGTTGACAGGTTCGTTAAATTTGGAGGCAAGTATCTATTTATCGACGAAATACATAAATATAAGCATTGGTCTAAGGAGCTGAAACTGATATATGATTATCACAAAGATTTAAAGGTTGTGTTTACAGGTTCATCGGTTCTTGATATTAAGAAGGGTGCTTCTGATCTTAGCCGTAGAGCGGTTGTTTATAATATGCAGGGTTTGTCTTTTCGTGAGTATCTAAAGCTATTTCACAATATTTCTGCAAATACTTACACGCTTGATGAAATTCTTGAGCATAGGGTTGATGTTCCTGAAATGGAGCGACCTTTGCCATTGTATGTGGATTATTTAAAGAGAGGGTATTATCCTTTTGCATTGGAAGAGGACTTTGATATTCGTTTAGCTCAGATAATTAATCAAACTTTGGAAAATGATATTCCGATATATGCTGATATGAATGTTGCTACTGGTAGAAAACTAAAACAGCTGCTTTCAATAATTTCTAAGAGTGCTCCATTTAAACCTAATATGAGTAAGATTGCAGAGATGTTATCGGCTAGTCGTAACAATATATCCGACTATTGCCTCTATATTGAAGAAGCGGGTATGATTGCTCAACTGAGAAATAAAACCGGTGGAATTAGGGGGTTGGGTAAGGTGGATAAAATATATTTAGATAATACTAACCTCATTTACAGTTTGGCAGATGATACTTCTGACATTGGTAATATTAGGGAAACATTTTTCTTAAACCAGATGCGAGTAAAACATGATGTGTTTGCTTCTACTATTGCCGACTTCGTAATTGACGATAAAACTTTTGAGGTAGGTGGTAGGAGTAAAGGGCAAAAGCAGATTAAAGATATTGAGAATGGGTATATTGTGAAGGATGATATAGAACACGGCTATTTAAATACCATTCCTTTGTGGCAATTGGGGTTGACGTATTAATACCTTATCCCTGCCAAACCGTACCAAATCATACCAATACCATACATAATAGCGACAAATCGACCGATATTTTTTTACCCATAGCATTATGCTGAACTTCGCCACCGGATTAGAATAATGGCCATTTTAGATCCGAGTGAGTTTAACATTTTAAAAATTACAAATTAAAAATTATGGGTAAATTAAAGAAAGGGATCCTTGGTGGGTTCAGTGGAAAAGTAGGTAATGTTGTTGGTGCAAGTTGGAAAGGGATTGATTATATCAGATCACTGCCAACTACTGTGAGAAATCCGCGTACACAAGGACAGGTGTCGCAACGTACGAAGTTTAGCGTGACTATGGATTTTTTGAAACCGCTTACTCCAGTTATTCGCCAGGGGTTTAGTGCTGATGCAAGTGGTAAGATTACTGCTATGAATGCAGCTATGTCTTATAATCTAATGAATGCGATAACAGGTGAATTTCCTGATTTGGTGATTGATTATGAGAGAGCGGTTATTGCACGTGGTAGTTTGTATGGTGCCGAGAGTGCTGCTGCTACGGCTGCTGCAGGTGAGGTGGATTTTGATTGGGATTTGACTACTTCAAGTAATTCCGGAGTGAATGATAGCGTTGTGCTTGTGGCGTATAATGCCGATAAGAAGGATTGCGTTTACAACGATTCTTTTG
>DATGMV010000204.1:0-5985 GCA_035307185.1 Fermentimonas sp.
GTCCTTCCTTATTCATTAATAATTCAGCTCTTAATACAGCAGAAGAAAGATGAACATAAAGAATATTTCGCCTGAAATAGACATTCCTTGTATATTTTAAAACACCTTCACCAAACAACTCGTGCCAAGCTTTAACCGCACGATGCTCTGCGAGCTTAACTTTCAAACCCGAATTCTCATCCAGAATATCAGATAACACCTCAGAAATAGGTTGTGCATTCTTTTTCTTCATTTCTGCATCAGTTCTATTTCACCATTCACAACCCTATAGAGATGAGAGCTATTATTAAGTCGCTCAAGAATTCTCTCAAGTGATTGTCTGTTTGTATCGGAAATAAATATCTGTCCAAACTCCGGACCTGACACAAGCTTAACAATCTCCTCTACTCTTTTGGCATCTAGTCTATCAAAAATATCATCAAGAAGTAGTATTGGTGTTGCTCCTCCCGTTTCGAGCAAATATCTGAATTGAGCCAACTTTAAAGAAACAAAATATGTTTTATTTTGCCCTTGAGAACCAACTTTCTTTATAGGAAAGCCATCAAGCAGCATCTCAAGCTCATCTCTATGTATTCCGGTTGTAGTATGTCCAACAAACATATCACGCTCGCGATTTCTCCTTATTGTACTAATATAATCTCCATCATTCAGCTGAGAAATATAATCAAAAGAAACAATTTCTACTGATTGGCTTATTTGCGAGTAAAACTCATTAAATATGGGAGTTAGCTTTTCAATAAACTCTTTTCTTTTGGTATATATAAAATAACCATCCACTACCATCTGATCTTCCCACAGCTCCAACAGAGAAACATCAAACTGATCACCATCAAGCTTTAATATAGCATTGCGTTGCTGTAAAGCTTTATTATATCTCACAAGTGCACGAAGATAATCTTTATCAAATTGAGATATAGCCATATCCATAAACTTCCTTCTACCTTCACTTGCTCCTGTTATAAGATCATTGTCGGCAGGGGAAATCATTACTAGAGGTATTAGTCCAATGTGATCAGTTAAACGCTCATACTCTTTCTTATTACGTTTAAATTGTTTTTTCTGCTTTCTGCGGATAGCAGTATAAACTACTTCATCCATGTCACTTTTAAAAGAGTATTTGCCTTGCAGCATGCACATATCAGCCTCATGGTTAATAATCTGAGAATCAACAGGGTTTGTGTAGCTCTTGCAAAATGAAAGGTAATAAACGGCATCTAAAAGATTGGTTTTACCCATACCATTATTACCTATAAAACAGTTTATCTTTGGTGAAAAGTTAAGCTCAGCTTGAGCTATATTTTTATAATTAATTATTGTCAGTTCATTTAAAACCATTAAACACTACTTCTATTTCTGATTTATTCAAATATCTATCTTCCTTACTCCTCCATCAACAAACTTTGCAGATCTTCAGGTGTGATATTTAATTTAAGTCTGCCCTCAGATGCAAAAGAAATTCTACCTCTCTCCTCAGATATAATAATCACCTTTGCATCGGTCTCCTGTGATATGCCTAAACCTGCCCTATGCCTTAGTCCCAGGTGAGTAGGTATATTAGGGTTCTGAGAAATTGGCAATATACAACCTGCAGCTTTTATCTTCTTCCCAACAATAATCATTGCCCCATCATGAAGTGGGCTATTTTTAAAAAATACATTCTCAATTAAACGTGAGGAGACATCTGCATTAATAATTTCTCCGGTCTGTTCATAAAGCCCCATATGTATATCCCCTTGAATAGCAATAAGAGCCCCTGTGTTTGTTTTTGCTAAATTCATACAAGCAAGTACAATTGAAGTAAAATGGGTTCTGTCCTTATTCTCTCTTTCACTTGGGAAGAATAGTTTTGTGATGAAATTCCATCCTTTTTTTGATCCAAGTGACATAAGGAAGCGACGTATCTCATCCTGAAAAAGTATTACTAATAAGAAAAGGCCTACGCTTACAAACTGATCGAGGATAGACCCCAATAGGACCATGTTAAAGACACGCGATACCAGAATCCATATTACTAAAAACACAAGTATTCCCAGAAATAACGGTCGTAATCCAGATATCCTCACTAACCTGAAAAGGTAAAATAGTAGTGAAGCTACCAGAAAAACATCAATTAGATCTTTTATACCAAAATGTGCAAACATATTTTTTATTTATCGTACTCAGTCAATTCTGAAATAATTCTAACACACTCCGCTGCTTCCTTTACATCATGAACTCTTAAAATATTTGCACCTGAAAGCAGGGATACTGTATTAAGCACTGTTGTTCCATTAAGGCTTTCCTCGGGTGTAGTTTCAAGTAGTTTATAAATCATAGATTTTCTTGAAACACCAACAAGTATGGGCTCATCAAAGATATGAAAATATTTAAGATATGCCATTAATTCGTAGTTTTGAGACACACTCTTGCTAAAACCAAACCCCGGGTCTATTATCACATCACTAACACCTAACAGATTAAGCTTCGCTTTTTTTTCGGAAAAATAGTATATAATATCCTGAATAAGATCTTCATAATCTGTCATTTGCTGCATTGTCTGAGGAACACCTCTCATGTGCATCAAAATATACGGTACGTTAAGCTCAGCAACAACAGAAAACATCCTATCATCTATCTCACCTCCGGAGATATCATTTATAATATTAGCACCATACTCTTCAACAGCCTGTTTTGCAACATCGGCATAAAAGGTGTCAATTGATAGTATAACATCGGGGAATTCCTTTCGAATTAATTTAAGAGCGGGCATTAACCTATTCGCTTCCTCTTTTGCAGTTAAAAAGGAAGAAGAAGGTGAGGTGGATTGAGCACCTACATCTATTATACTTCCACCCTCATTAATAATTTCACGGCATCTGCTTATGATGTCAAACTCGGACTGCTTTCTGCTATCAGAATAGAACGAGTTTGGAGTAACGTTTAAAATGCCCATTACAAGGGGAGTTGACAGACTGATAAGCGAACCATTTATATTGATCGTTTTTTCCATATGAAACTATTTAACTTAAATATCTAAAGCACAGAGTTAGGATCTCGATCCGGATAATCAATAGTATAATGCAGCCCCCTACTCTCTTTGCGTGCCATTGCCTGCTTTATTACCATATATCCTACTTTTATAATATTCCTTAGTTCACAAATATCACGTGAGACAACAGATCTTTGAAAAAGATTCTCAGTTTCTCTGAAAAGTATATTTAACCTATCCATAGCCCTCTTCAAACGCAGGTCGGATCTGACAATTCCAACGTACGACGACATGATTTGTCCAACCTCCTTATAGCTTTGGGTAATCAATATCATTTCCTCAGGCGAGGTAGTTCCCTCAGCATTCCAGGCAGGAATATCCTCTTGGTAACTGTACTTGTGAATTAGTGGAATTGAATGCTTTGCGGCTGCATCAGCATAAACAACTGCTTCAATAAGGGAATTTGAAGCAAGACGGTTTGCACCATGTAATCCGGTACAGGCACACTCTCCATTGGCATATAAACGACCAATAGATGTTTCTCCATCAATATTCACAACTATGCCACCGCAAAGATAATGAGCAGCAGGTGCAACAGGTATCATTTCTTTGGTTATATCAACACCAAAAGATAGACATTTTTCATAAATATTTGGAAAATGCTTTTTAATTTCTTCCGAACTTTTAAATGTTACATCAAGAAATACATGATCATCTCCCCTCTCCTTCATCTCAGAATCAATAGCCCTGGCAACTATATCACGTGGAGCAAGAGATCCTCTATTGTCATATTTGTGCATAAATTCTTTACCGTCAATTGTTTTTAGGATACCTCCAAATCCCCTCATCGCTTCAGTAATCAGAAACGAAGGGCGAGCACCGGGATGATACAAAGCAGTAGGATGAAACTGCACAAACTCCATTCCTCTTACCTCTCCCTTTGCACGTGCAACCATAGCAATACCATCACCGGTTGCTACATCTGGATTTGTTGTTGTTTGATAAACAGAACCTATGCCCCCGGTAGCCATCATAGTAACTTTAGAGAGAATTGTGTCAATTCTATTAGTTCCCTGATCTAATATATATGCTCCATAACACTCAATTCCGGGTGTGTGTCTTGTAACAATCTCACCCAAATGGTGTTGTGTGAGAACTTCTATTGCAAAATGATTATCAAAAAGATCAATATTTGGGTGTTTACGCAATGCATCAATCAAACTTACCTGTATTTCGGCACCTGTATTATCCTTATGATGTAGAATTCGGAACTCTGAATGCCCCCCCTCGCGATGCAGGTCGAAGTTACCCTTTTCATCTTTATCAAAATTTACACCCCAATTAATAAGTTCTTTTATTTGCGCCGGGGCCTCTTTAACAACCTTCTCAACAACATCAATATTACACAACCCTCCTCCTGCATCGAGAGTATCAGAAATATGCTTCTCAAAATTATCCCATGGATTTGTAACTGAAGCAATACCACCTTGAGCATAAAAAGTATTGGCATCCTCCAGCTGATTTTTAGCTATAATTGCAACCTTACCATAATTTGCAACTTTTAATGCAAAGCTCATACCTGCTATTCCGGAGCCAATTACCAGAAAATCGTATTTATATACCATTTTTTATTAAGATCTGATTTAGTTGCACAAATTTAAGCAATTATTGGGGTTTTCTTTACAATAGTTCCATAATTGATTTCTAAATACCTGAGCAGTTCATAGTTAAAAATCTAATTATTATTTGCACTTCTGATTCAAATAACTTACTTTGTTAAACAATAATGAACCTGTTATGATCTTTAATTTTGCATCAATATGAAACACCTAATAACTTTATTCCTGATAGTATATCTATCATCAACTACAAGTCTGCTATACTCCCACACTGATCAACAACAAGGCACAACAATACAGCTCAGGGGTAGAGTTATTGGCAGCGACACAAACCAACCATTAACCAATGCAAGTGTATCTACAGAATCAGCAAATGTATCCACAGTAACGAATCAAGATGGATATTTCACAATTCGTGTACCTCTTTCATCCCGAAACTCTAAACTAATTATTCGTCATATCGGATATGCAAACAGAGAAGTACCAATCATAACACTAATTGACAGCCCAAATAACCACATAGCATTAATACCGTCACCAATTCAATTGGGAGAATTACAAGTAGTATCGGGCGATGGCTCACAATTGGTTAAAGATGCTCTCTTTAGAATCCCACAAAACTACTCACCTACACCAAATATGATGGTAGCATTCTATAGAGAGTCAATTAAAAAAGGTTCAAGATATATCTCCTTAGTTGAGACAGTATTAGATGTATACAAAGCATCATACAGGTCTTACAACAACGATCAGTCAAGAATATATATTGGTCGTAAAGCAACAGACATCACCCCAAGAGATACAGTGTTACTTAAATTTCAAGGAGGCATTAGCGATGCACTGATGCTCGATATAGCCAAAAACCCTGAAATAGTTTTTGGTACAGATGCATCAGAATATAATTTTCATATAGAGGGACTTATTAACTTTAACAATAAACCTCACTATAAAATATCATTTTCACCCCTTTCGATAATTGAAGACATCCTTTTTAGAGGAACAATTTATCTCGAATATGAAACACTCGCATTTGCTCGAATGGAGTTTAATATGAATGTTGAAGACCGTAAAGACGCAGGCAATATCTTCATACGAAGAAAACCATCCAAAATGCGTATAGAGGTTTTAAAAGCACAATATGTTGTTGATTTCATAGAGAGTGATGGAAAATGGCATTTTAATTATAGTGGAACCGACGTAGAGTTTAAAGTTAGATGGACTAATAGATTTTTTGGTCTATTCTCAACAAACTACTTAATATCGTCTGAAATAGCCATCACCGATAGGTATGACGACAAAATCATTAAATTCCCGCGTAATGAGCGTATAAGATCCACAGATGTAATTGCAGAAAGAGTAGAGCACTTTCTCGACCCTACATTTTGGGGAGAATACAAC
>DATGMV010000205.1:0-3612 GCA_035307185.1 Fermentimonas sp.
GAATTACTTATGAACAAGGAGGGACTTATTGCAAAGATTAATGATTATGCCGAAGCCCCAGTGGTTAGAGATATAGTAATTCGTTAGAAAAAAGCAGACACAGCTAAATAGAACCCATCAGGGTGAGGTGAGTTGCTGTGCTGAACCAAGTCGTAGTTTATTGTTACGTGCGTGAATCCTAACCTAAGCCCAGCACCAACTAAAAGCGACGGGGCAAAACCTTTACTTGATAATGTTTCTCCTGTGTTATACCTTAGATTTGACCATATATAGTTTATTTCCGGTTGAGTAAAGAGTGTTATAAAACGCACCGGATAGATGTACCCAAATACATTTAACCCTAATAGATTATTTTTTCTTTCGTAATCAGATAGTTCTCTTTTTAAATAATAGTACTTTACTCCCGAACCTGCCATGAAGTATTTATTGAACTGATATCCAATTTGTGGACCAATACCCAGATATGTGTAGTTTTTGCTTAAAGATAGTCCAACGTTTGCGCCAAAGCGGAGCTTAGACTTGTCTAATTTAAAAGCATTTGAATTATTGTTGCTTGATGCAGACACGGTATTATCATAATATATGTCTGTCTGCTCAGTCTTTTGGGCTTGATGTATATTTCTTCTGTCTTCAGGAGAGACTTTTATAGTGTCTAATCTAAAATCTTGGGCAAATATAATTGCCGGTAAACTAAAAAGAATAAGAATAAGACACCCTCTCATTTTATTCTACAGGTGTAGTCTCATCTGGCGTAGTTCCTTCCGGAGACGGTGTAGTGAACGGTGTTACAGGTGCCACATCCGGTGCAGTTGTTGGGCTAAGAGGGGCAGGTTGCTGTACCTCAACCTGAGATTGTGGAGCTGTTGATCCCGATGCTGTATATTTTGCAGTTAAAATGCTTAGTAGAATTACTACCGCGGCTAATGTCCAGGTAAACTTCTCTAAAAAGTCGGTAGTCTTCCTTACTCCCATTATTTGGTTAGACGAGGAGAAACCGCTCGCTAAACCACCACCCTTTGATTTTTGTACCAAAACGGCAAATATCATTAATATTGAAGCAAGTAAGATAAGAATGGTGATAAAAATATACATAATTTTAACTATTTTGTTTGTCGTTGATAATCAAATACTCTAAAAAACGAATTTGGTCCGCAAAGTAAGCACTTTTTTTCGGGAAATTCAAACTTAATCGCTTAATAATTGTCAGAGCCTTATCATATTTCTTCTGTTTGATGTATATTTTAGCAAGTGTCTCTGTAAGGAACTCACTATCATTGTCATTCTCCCTAATATCATTTGAGGCTTTTGTGTTATCATGCTTACTATCTTGATCATTTTTAAAAGGTAATTTACCAATAGTGTTAGATTCGTTATTCTCAATAAATGCATCAATGATGTCCTGATGTTGAAGTTTAAAATCTCCAGAATGCGATGCGTCAGATTCTTCACCCAGTGATTCGAGATAACTGAAATAATCTGAGTAAGGCATTTCTAATCCTGTTTCCTCAATATTGTTGTTGGAGTTTGTGAGTGTATTGTCACTAAATGTTTTAAAATATGAATCAAGAATTTCCTCTGTCCTATCATAATCGGCAGCTTCCTCGTCCGGGAGTTTGAAAAATTCGATATAATCTTCAGGTTGAATTAGATAGAATAGTTTTTTTCTGTCGGCACAAAACAGTGCTGTTTTTGATAATTCCTCACAAAATTGATCTTGTTTGGCTAAATGTAGTTCTTTTGTATATAAAAGCCGAGTAGTTTGAAAATATGGGTACTTATTAATCACATTTTCAAACTCTTGTATATTTATTGCAGATTTAATACTTGTTGAGTTGCCCGATTTATTATAGGCTTCTATTAACCTGTATAACTCCTTTTTATCCATAACCTTACCAGTTTGCCATTGTAGCATTGAAGATCTGATCTACTATTTCGTCAATTAGCTGCCTGATAAGTTCATCCTGCACAGAGTCAAATACTGTGTTACTGGAGAAAGTTCTGTTTGCTGATATAGTCTCTTCAATATCCGGCTGATCGGTTTTGTTGTTCCTAAAGCGCATGCGAACGCTCATAGTTAACCTGGTCTCTGAAGCGAAAGCATCTTCTTGTACCGCAAGAGGTGTTAGCTGATAGCCAACAATTTCTCCTTCAATCTCCATATCTCCATTTTGTTGAACAAGCTGTAGGCGTGTGTTACGTGTAAACATATCAACCATGGATTCATTAAATCTCTGTTCTAACGGCGGATAAACTAATGGAGCCTGATTAATGAAATGACCAATTTGTAATGTTTTCGTAAGTTCATAGTCGATAGAAGCTGTTCTGAATGAATAGTTTATACGACAAGAACTTACCATTAGAAATAGCAATATGATAATAGATATATGTTTTAAGCGGTTCATTTGCTCAGTTTTTACTATAAATCGTATTCTTTAATTTTACGATAAAGCGTTCTTTCTGAAATACCCAAATCTTTAGCTGCAAGTTTTCTTTTTCCATTATGACGCTCAAGCGCTTTTGCAATCATATCTTTCTCTACTTCACTTATTGAAAGGGTACTCTCTTCATATTCAGTGGCCTCCTGAATTTCATTATCGTTGTTAACAGTCTCTTTAATCGTTATCTCATTTGGGAAAGGCTCATATTTCATAGGAACAACCGAAGTAGTTTGATGCTGTACACCTTCATCAATTATACTATTTACAACCTGCTTGAGGTCAGAAATATCCTTTTTCATATCAAATAAAACCTGGTAAAGTATCTCACGTTCATTTGCAAAGGATTTGTATTCTGACTCATGAATTTTTGATACTGAAACAGGAAGCATTCCAACTTCATTATTAGGAAGGTATTTCTTTAGAGTGTCTGCTGTAATTGACCTTTCCCTCTCAATAATAGAAACTTGTTCAGTAATATTTTTTAGCTGACGCACATTCCCCGGCCATCTGTAATTTTTAAGCATTTCAATTGCTTCGTCTGTCAACGATATGGAAGGCATCATATATTTTTCGGCACAATCAGCAGAGAATTTTCTGAATAGAAGAGGGATATCTTCTTTTCTATCGCGTAGTGCAGGAACTCTTATTGGTACAGTATTTAACCTGAAGTACAAATCTTCTCTGAACTTACCTTTCTCAACAGCTTTTATAAGATCGAGGTTTGTTGCAGCTACTACACGAACATCGCTTTTTTCTACTTTAGAAGAGCCTACTTTAATAAATTCACCTGTTTCGAGTACACGTAGCAGTCGTGCTTGTGTCGATAAGGGCAATTCTCCAACCTCATCCAAAAAAAGAGTTCCTCCTGTTGACACTTCAAAGTAACCTTTTCGGGTACCTGTAGCACCGGTAAATGAGCCTTTTTCATGACCAAACAGTTCTGAATCGATGGTGCCCTCGGGTATTGAACCACAATTTATAGCAAAATATGGTCCATGTTTTCTTTTACTGTATTGATGTACAATTTGTGGGAAGTTTTCCTTTTCTGCACCACTTTCTCCGGTTATAAGTACGGATAAATCTGTGGGTGCCACCTGCAAAGCTATATCAATAGCTCTATCCAGCTCATGTGAGTTGCCAATGATACCGAAGCGTTGTTTTATTTGCTGTATTG
>DATGMV010000206.1:0-4855 GCA_035307185.1 Fermentimonas sp.
CGTGGAATTAGCTCTTTCAGTTTCTCGCACATGCGTCTTCCAAAGCTCTGTGCATTGTCGAAATGGGTAAGAGTAGACAAAGCATCAACAGGTTCACCATTCAACAAAATATCAAGTTTAACTAACTTGGAGGGTCTGTAATCATGTATCTGATAATCAAAAGACGCATAGCCCTTAGAAATACTCTTTAGCTTATCATAGAAATCAATAACAATTTCACCAAGAGGGATATCATAAATAATCTCAATTCTGTTTCCTGAAATGTAGTTTTGCTTAATCAATTCACCACGTTTACCCAAACAAAGAGTCATAATCGGACCAATATAATCTGTAAAAGTAATAACTGATGCTCTTATGTAAGGCTCCTCTATCCTATCTATGAGAGTTACATCAGGCAATCCTCCCGGATTATGTACCTCCTTCATCTCACCCTTCTTATCATAAACACGATACGAAACGTTTGGAACAGTAGTAATCACATCCATATTAAACTCTCTCTCAAGTCGTTCTTGTACAATCTCCATGTGTAATAACCCAAGGAAACCACACCTAAAACCAAACCCAAGTGCAACGGACGATTCCGGTTGAAATGTGAGTGAAGCATCGTTCAACTGCAATTTTTCAAGTGAAGAACGCAAATCTTCAAAATCCTCACTTTCTATAGGATAAACTCCGGCAAAAACCATTGGTTTAACTTCTTCAAAACCATCAATAGCCTTTGGAGCAGGTCGCTTTAAATGAGTTATTGTATCACCTACCTTAACCTCCTTAGATGTTTTAATACCTGAAATAATATAACCCACATCTCCACAACCCACCTCTGCTCTTGGCTCCATGCCAAGTCGAAGTATTCCAACCTCATCAGCGTCATACTCCTTTCCTGTATTTATAAATTTAACAGCATCACCCTTCTTTATAGATCCATTCACTATTTTGAAATAGGCAATAATACCACGAAATGAATTAAACACCGAGTCAAAAATCAATGCTTGCAAAGGAGCATCGGCATCACCTTCAGGAGCAGGTACACGTTCTATAATGGCACTGAGAATCTCCTCTATTCCTATTCCTGTTTTTCCGCTGGCACGCAATATCTCTTCTCTTGGTGTACCAAGAAGTTCCACTATCTGATCCTCAACCTCATCAGGCATTGCGCTGTCTAAGTCAATTTTATTTATAATGGGGATAATCTCCAGATCATGCTCAATAGCCATATAAACGTTAGAAATGGTCTGCGCCTGTATACCCTGTGCAGCATCCACAATTAGCAATGCACCCTCACAGGCAGCAATCGAACGCGACACCTCATATGAAAAATCTACGTGCCCCGGAGTATCAATAAGATTCAGTACATATTTTTCACCCTTATATTCATAGTCCATCTGAATTGCGTGACTCTTAATCGTAATACCGCGCTCACGCTCTAAATCCATACTATCAAGCACTTGCGACTGCAGATCCTTTGCTTCAACAGTTTTAGTAAACTCCAGAAGTCGGTCGGCCAAAGTACTCTTACCATGATCTATATGAGCAATAATACAAAAGTTTCTTATTTTATTCATTTATTAATTTTATAATCAAATTTGCTGTTGAGTTGCAAAAAACACTGCTTAAAAATCGGCATTATTTGGTGTCCTTGGAAACGGAATCACGTCGCGTATGTTAGTCATTCCTGTCACAAATAACATTAAACGCTCAAATCCGAGACCAAAACCTGCATGCGGAGCAGTACCAAACTTACGGGTTTCTAAATACCACCAAATAGGGTCTGTATTCATTCCAATTGCCTTAACGTGGTTCATCAGCTTATCATAATCCGATTCTCTCTCAGAACCTCCAATTATCTCACCAATTTTAGGGAATAGCACATCCATTGCTCTAACGGTTTTTCCATCATCGTTATGCTTCATATAAAACGATTTTATTTCTTTAGGATAATCTGTAAGAATAACCGGACGTTTAAAATGCTTTTCCACCAAATAACGCTCATGCTCAGACTGAAGGTCGGCACCCCAATAAACGGGGAACTCAAATTTATGCCCCGACTCCTCAAGTATTTTCACACCTTCGGTATAAGTCAGACGCACAAAATCGTTATCCACAATAAAACGCAGACGATCTATCAGTTCTTCATCATACATCTTAGCAAGGAATTCAATATCATCAATACAGTGCTCAAGAGCGTAACTGATAAGATATTTCAGAAATTCCTCGGCCAAATCCATATTATCGTTATTATCGCTAAAAGCAACCTCCGGCTCAATCATCCAAAACTCTGCAAGGTGACGCGGAGTATTTGAATTCTCTGCACGAAAAGTAGGACCGAAAGTATAAATTGCCCCAAGAGACATAGCTCCAAGCTCACCCTCAAGTTGCCCCGATACGGTTAAATTGGTCTGTTTTCCAAAGAAATCTTCAGAAAAGTCAATCTTGCCATCTTCTTTTAACGGAGGTTTATTTAAATCTAAAGCTGTTACTTCAAACATTGAACCTGCCCCTTCGGCATCCGAAGCAGTTATAATTGGTGTATGGAAATAATAAAAACCTTTGTCGTTGAAAAACTTATGAATTGCGTACGACATGTGGTGCCTCATTCTGAATATTGCACCAAAAGTATTTGTACGCGGACGAAGATGAGCAATCTCACGAAGAAACTCCAATGAATGCCCTTTCTTTTGCAAAGGATAAGTAGTTGGATCGGCTCCACCATAAATTTCAATCTCTGTTGCTTGAATTTCAACAGACTGACCTTTACCTTGCGACTCAACAAGTTTACCATTTACATTAATACATGCACCTGTGGTTATAGGCTTAAGGAACTCTTCGCCAAACTGGGTTATATAAATAACAATCTGTATGTTATGAATAGTAGAGCCATCATTTAAAGCAACAAAACCAACATTTTTATTTCCTCTGCGGTTGCGCACCCACCCTTTTATATTAATCTCCTCTCCAAAACTTTTAAGCTGTAAAGCTTCCGAAATCTTAATTCTTTTAATCTGTTTCATAATCAACACCATTATCTCACTCAAGAGATGAGGTAGTATATTATTCTTAAATTTTTATTATAAATTATTCAAAAGCACCCATACGAAGCATATTCACTTCTTGTTCTGATAAATAGCGCCATTTGCCTCTCGAAAGTTTTTTCTTTGTAAGACCGGCAAAATATACCCTATCTAATTTTAAAACTCTATATCCAAGTTTTTCAAAAATACGTCTTACAATACGATTCTTTCCTGAATGAATTTCTATACCCACCTGTGTTAAATCTTCTTCGGTAACGTAGCTAATTGCATCTGCGTGTATTTCACCATCTTCAAGCTCTATACCATCGGCAATAGCCTGCATATGCTCCATTGAAACAGGCTTATCAAGCCACACTTGGTAAATTTTTCTCTTTTCGTATTTCGGATGTGTTAATTTAGAAGCCAAATCACCATCGTTAGTAAGAAGTAATACCCCGGTAGTAGCTCTATCGAGTCTTCCAACCGGATAAATTCTTTCAGTGGCTGCACTTTTAACCAACTCCATTACAGTCTTTCTATTCTCCGGATCATCTGTAGTAGTAACAAATCCTTTGGGCTTATTTAATAATACATAAACCTTACTTTCAAGCTGAATGGGCTGATTATGAAACATCACCTGATCTGCGCGAGTAATTTTTGTACCCAGCTCTGTAATCACCTCACCATTAACTGTTACAACACCTGCTTGAATAAATTCGTCTGCTTCACGTCTTGAGCAAATACCTGCATTGGATAGATATTTATTTAAACGAATAGGGGCGTTAGGATCAGCGTTCTCCTTATATTTAATCTGCTTAAACGGTTTTTTCTTTGTAAGTTTTTTACCATTATGCATAGTTTTATAATTAGAACCCTGCGATTGATTACCCCAGCTTCTGTTACCGTAACCTCCGCCACCTTGACTACGTTGTGGCGATTGCGGACGTTCACCAACTCTTGGTCGCCTTTTCCTTACTCCACCTTCACTACTTCCGGAAGAACTACCTTGCTGTCTGTCCGGTCTGTTTTGGTTGTAAGACCTGTCGGAGTTATAAGACCTATCGGAATTATACTGCCTGTCGGAGTTATACTGTCTGTCGGAGTTGTAAGACCTGTCGGAATTATACTGCCTGTCAGAGTTATAACCATCTCGTTGTGTTCTGGAAGAGTGTCTCTCATTGTTCGCGCTATAAAAACTTCTTTTTGGGCGCGATTCTTCGTTGTTTGTTGTCATTTTTGAATTTACTTTTTGTTTTAATAATCAAACCTCACGGTTTTTTAATTTTTCTAAAACACATTTCGATTATCATATACTAAATAATCGACTATCAATTTCCCTAAAATCTTTTCGATGCAATAATAATATAAATTTAAATTCCTGTGTAAGTTTGTGGCGTAATTGCTTTTAGTTCACTTTTCACCTCATCCCTCACGTTTAAGCCATCTATAAATTCAGCTATACTATCCTTAGTTATATGCTTATTTGTCCGTGTCAGATCTTTCAATGCTTCATATGGTTTCGGATAACCCTCACGTCTCAAAATAGTTTGTATACCTTCAGCAACCACAGCCCAGTTATTTTCCAGGTCCTTATCCATCGCTTCCTTGTTTAATAACAACTTATGTACCCCTTTTGTTGTACTTTTAATTGCAATTAAACCATGTGCAGCAGGAACACCAATATTTCTTATCACAGTAGAGTCAGTTAAGTCTCTTTGTAGTCTTGAAATTGGTAATTTTGAAGAAAGATGCTCTAATAAAGCATTAGCAATACCTAAATTGCCTTCTGCATTTTCAAAGTCTATAGGATTCACTTTATGTGGCATTGCAGATGAACCAATCTCACC
>DATGMV010000207.1:0-3044 GCA_035307185.1 Fermentimonas sp.
TTAAATGATTTCCACGGACTTCCTTTCGTACAAAAAGAAGTGGACTTTGCAATACCATTTTTGGACGAAGATATTCCACTTTATGTGGACCCTTTTTTACTATGGAAAATTAATTCTCAACAAGGCAATTCATTACATACAACAATTGTTAATCCATTTAATCAATTAGGTCACCAATACATTAATGGGAAAGAAAATGAAAGTAAGCAAATCTTAATAGAGCTTTCAGAATGTAGTGGAGTTGGTTTAGGTAATTCAAAAACTAGAAAAGGGAAAAAAATGGTGATAAAACAACAAACGAAATTCTAAACCTATTTAAGGCTATTCCTCAAGTAAATAAGCAGGGATTTCAACATTTCGCAGAGATTCAACTATTGGTTGACAATATTTCTAATGAACCTACTGTTATGTGCAAAGGTTTTTACACATTAAGCGGATTAGTCACGGATCATATGGGACAGAATGTACGCAGCGGAGATTGAATTATCCAAGGTTGATTTAGTGGGAAAATGGAATGTGAAAAAAATTACCCTAAATGGCGAAACAACTGAATTGACCTCTGGTGCAATAATGGTTGAATTGAAAAGTGATGGCAAATATTACGTAGATTTTTTAGGTGACAGTTATGTCGGGACATATACTGTCGGAGGAAGTACAGTGACTGGAGTATCTGGTTCTGTAACGGAATATTTTGAGTTCACTTCACTTTCCGGAAACAAAGCTAAGATTGATTATAGGAATTCAGAAGGTGATGTCTATAAGTTCGAAGCAGTGAAAATTTAATTTAATTTAAGCGGGGTTTGTCCCCGCTTTATTGTTTCTTTTACCAGAATAGTGTCTCTCAGTCTGATGAAATAATAGAATCCACTCAGTAAACTCGCATTTTGCTTTTATAGTGATATATAGATGGAATGGTGTAAGCAAAAGACAAAAAACAAAATAGAATTACCTTACTAAACTAAAAAATGCTTTTTATTCATCTATACAACTCAAATGAAAATAAAGTTAAATAGAACTGCAATAATTTTGTTGCTCTTTATATTCTTTTATACATTTACATGTTCATACATATCAAGATGTTAAGGCAAGCAGAGATATTAATATGTTGAGTGTTTGAGTGGGGTGGTGTATTATGAAGGATTAACAAAAAACGTAAATTTAGGTGATGAAGGTGAAATGTAGTATAATATTGATATTTTCTGTGATGTTGCTTTATACGTTGGCCTGTAATAGCACTGACGCTAAAATGAGCGAAGAACTTAGTGATGCTATTAAAGGGGATTTACGTTTTGAACAGGTTGAGGAGATGGCAGAGAAGCTTGTTGAAGATGGGTTGACGGCCGGTGATAGTTATGGTGAGGTGTGGATACGTGACTTAAATTCTTTTATAGAGTTATCGGTGGCAGTAAACGGAAAGGAGAGATCTGCTGAGGCACTGCTTACCTTTTTTAGGTTTCAGGGCGTTGATGGAAATATTCCGGATGGTTACATCCCTATTGAAACTGGTTATGGGGGATATAAGTATATCTTTTCTGATCTGGCTCCAGAATATAAAGCTCATAAGAATACCGTAGAAACTGATCAGGAGAGTTCTCTGATTCAAGCAATTTATAAGTACATAAATGCAACTGGAGATAGGGGCTTCCTGCAGGAGTCGATAAATGGTAAAACGGTAAAAGAGGGTATGGCTGGTGCGCTAAGATATCTTATTGAGCATAGGATGAATGAGCAGTATGGTTTGTTGTGGGGAGCTACTACAGTGGACTGGGGCGATGTGCAGCCCGAGCATCATTGGGGGGTTGAACTGGATAGCTTGTCGCACCCGGCTATAGATGTGTATGACAACGCTATGTTTGTAATTGCCATTAAAAATTATATTTCGCTTATTGGTGATGAGTCTGAAAAATCATACTGGAACAGTATCGCACACGATATTACCAATAATGTTAGACAACATCTTTGGGATGATATAAAGCAGAAATATATTCCTCATATATACCTGGAGAAAGGGTCGCCGTTTCCGGACGAATTTGATGAAAACAGTATCTATTATCATGGGGGTACCTTCATGGCCATTGAGGCAGGTTTTCTGGATGTTGACGAAGTTGCAGCTTCTTATAAACGGATGCAGCAAAATGTTGCGGAAGCGGGAGCACATACCATCGGTTTAACCGTATATCCAGCATATCCAAACGGCTATTTCCTAAACCCTGGAATGTATGAATATGGATATCAAAATGGGGGTGACTGGACATGGTTTGGAGGGCGCATGGTGCAACAGCTAATTCAATATGGCATGTATGAGGAGGCGTATGAGTCTGTTGCTCCTATGCTAGATTTGGTAATTAATCACAACGGGTTTTACGAGTGGTGGACACTCGATGGAGAGCCTGAAGGCTCAGGAAGTTTTAGAGGTGCTGCAGGGGTTCTTTGGAAAAGTATTCAAATGTTCAAAGAAAGGCTTAATTAATATTGGTAGAACTAACTACATTTAAGGGGGATTAGTGAATTGCTTGTGCACCTATAAAAAGTGTTTATGACTGCCTGGTTATTAGGTAGATATTTAACTATATTTAGTGCTAATTTTTAAGAACAAGATCAAATATAATTATGTTATAATTACAACCAGTGTAGTTATTGGTAAAAAGTTATTAGGTGTAATTCAGAAACTTTCGTTCTGGCATTATCAGTAGTGATACAGCCTTACACTATTGACTTTTAGGGAATAATTTGATCTAAATTAAACATTTAAGCATTTACATTTAATGTTTACATAACTATATTTTAATTGATTAAATTGTTCCTTTTTATTTTAAAGAGAGGTTTTTTATTTTAAAAAGTGGTCTCGTCGGGCCAGGGGCATAGTTTGCCAGTGGCTTTAAATGTGGGGCGTTGAGCATCGACTTGGCGTAAGAATTTTCCGAGATCCTGAGAAAGCTTTTGTACAATATCAGGGTTTTGATGCGACAGATCTTTCTCTTCTCCGATATCATGAGCAATATTGAAAAGCTCTTTTTTTTGTGTTTCGTAGTAGTAAATCAACT
>DATGMV010000208.1:0-2437 GCA_035307185.1 Fermentimonas sp.
AAACGCCTTGCTCGTGAGCTTGCATTATCATATGGGATATCTGCAGAGTATCAGGAAGGAAGAGGAGATGGTAATACAAAAGAAAGTCGCAGAGCCTATTTTACCGAAGCATTAAGGAGGTTGATTGATCAGAAACTAATAGAGTCATCTGATAGGGTAGCATATCTTGGAGGAAGCTTTGGAGAAGTTGGAGGAACAACATATTTGGAAATTGTTGATGCTTTTAAAATAATTGAAGCTAAAGAAAAGTATAATCTTCCCGATTACACCGAATAGCCTGTTTTTGAAAAATGTTCTATTTTTAACAACAAAATTATCTAAAACTAAATTTTGGACTCAATTGAAGATTATATTACAGAACATATAGATTCGGAACCTATCATATTAAAACAAATAAACCGTGAAGCACAGCTTAAGCTGCTTCACGGAAATATGGTTTCGGGACATCTGCAGGGTAGGGTCTTGAAGATGTTGGTAAATATGATTCGTCCTCAAACCATACTCGAAATAGGGACTTTTACAGGATACTCCGCACTCAGTATGGCAGAAGCACTTGGAGATGATGCAATACTCCATACAATTGAGATTGACGATGAAATGGAAGACCATATAATCAATAATCTAAGTCGTTCAAAATTGAGTGAGAAAATAAAGCTTCATATTGGTGATGCAAATGATATAATTCCACTATTTGAAGATGAATTCTTTGATTTAGTATATTTGGATGGAAACAAACGTGAGTATTGGCAAAATTTTGAAGCAGCACTTCTAAAAACAAAAAAAGGTGGTTTTATTATAGCAGATAATACACTATGGCATGGTAAAGTGATTGAAGAAATTAAGAGTAACGACTGGCAAACAAAGGGGATTATCGAATTTAACGAGAAATTGAAAAGTGACAATCGTGTTGAAAAGGTTATACTTCCCCTTAGAGATGGGTTAACACTAATCAGAAAGAAATAACATTATGGATAATAATAGACTACAGAAAATAAACCGATTATTACAGAAAGAGCTTGGTGAATTGCTTCTTGTTGAGGCAAAGAAAATGCAGGGCGTACTAATTTCTGTTACTAACGTACGTGTTTCAGCCGATTTAAGTATAGCACACGCTTACTTAAGTGTATTCCCATCTGAAAGAGCAGAAGAGTTAGTAAAAAATATCAACGAGAATGTAAAAACGGTTAGGTATGATCTCGGTAAGCGATTGAGAAATCAGTTAAGGGTCATACCTGAACTGAATTTTCATGTTGATGATTCACTCGACTATATCGAAAATATAGACAATCTATTGAAGGATAAATAGAGTTTTAGATAAAGACAAATAGAGTAAACTGTTTGAATACATCCTTTTTCATAGCACGTAGATACCTGTTTTCAAAGAAGTCACATAATGCCATAAATGTGATCTCTGCTATCTCTGTGTGTGGAATAGCTATTGCTACGATGGCAATGATAACCGTTTTATCCGTCTTTAATGGATTCGGAGGAATAGTTGAGGATATGTTTAGTGCTTTTGATCCCGACCTTAAAATTACTGTAAAAGAAGGTAAAGTATTCAATTATAACACACCTGAATTTCAAAAAGCACTCCGGCTTAGTGAAATTCAACTCATTTCCGAATCGCTAGAAGAGAATGCTTTATTTAGCTTCGATGGTCAGCAAGTACCAGTAGTTATGAAAGGGGTGTCTGAAGAGTTTAATCTTCTTACCGATATGGAAATGCTGATGGTAGACGGAACCTTTAAGCTTAGAGAAGATGTGGTTGACTATACTACGTTGGGCTCCGGACTTGCTATATCTCTGGGAGCACGCCCCGGTTTCATAAATCCCATAGAAATATACGCACCCAAAAGAGATGAACGAGTCAATTTAGCCAATCCCTCTTCTGCCTTCACAACAGGACATGTTCAAATTGGTGGTGTGTTTAGTCTTAATACCCCACAGTACGACGAGCAGATGGCTATCATTCCGATTGTATTGGCAAGGGAACTTCTCAATTATGATGATGAAGTTACATCACTTGATATTAAACTAAACTCTTTAGCATCAGTGAATAGAGTTAAAAGAGAGATGGAGAATATATTGGGTGACGGGTTTTTAGTTGAGAACCGCTATGAACAACAACGTGAATCTTATAGAATGCTACAGATTGAAAAATGGGTAACTTTTCTTATCTTAGCGTTTATTTTGCTTATTGCGGTGTTTAATGTTGTTGGATCGCTTTCAATGTTGATTGTAGAGAAGAAAGACGATATTCAAAGTCTAAGGAATATGGGAGCTCCAAATCAAATGATAACCCGAATTTTTATGTATGAGGGTTGGCTAATAACATTTATAGGTATAATTGCCGGAATTGTTACAGGACTTATATTGTGTCTTCTGCAACAATACTTTGGTTTTATACGACTAAGCGATGTGCCGGGAGCGTATATAA
>DATGMV010000209.1:0-5779 GCA_035307185.1 Fermentimonas sp.
GAACTCTTATCAGAAAACAGTGTAATAACAAGCACACCAATAAGAATAACAATCAAACTATTCAGAATAATCGAATGCCTCCTCCAAATAACAGGCTTATGCGGTAAAACCTTATGCAATTTTGCAGCAGCTACAACACTACCGAAAACAGTAACAGTACCAATAATTATTGCAAGAACAGAAGTAACATCAACAAAAACAGGATATTTATTAATAACTGCACCTATCCCTAACAAAGAAAGAATCCCTACTAAAGCAGAAGCAAGTCCACCTACCCCATTCAATAAAGCAACCAATTGAGGCATCTGAATCATTTTAACCCCTCTTGCAAGCAAACTGCCAAACAGTACCCCTATCAGCATAAAAACGAAAATGCTCCAGGCCGAATAAACCTCCTTATAGTAAAGCGTAATAATTATACCCAACAAAACACTCGCTGCACTAATCAGATTGCCTGTCACAGCAGTTTTCACTTTGCTCATAAGCGAAATCCCAATCATAACTGTAACAGACAGAACTCCACAAAATATGTAATACAATGATTCAGTCATCCCTCTGATCTTTTTTTCTTTTTTTCGAACATCTTAAGCATGCGATTTGTAACACCAAATCCACCAACCACATTAACTGTTGCAGCAATCACAGCTATGCCACCAATAACCTGACCAGCTATCAAATGCGTACTATTATCGGAAAAGAAGGTCAACCCAACAGCCGCTAAAGCACCTAAAATTGTAATTCCCGACAAAGCATTCATCCCCGACATAAGAGGAGTATGCAAAAGGCTCGGCACATTCTTAATAATAGAGTAACCCACAACTGAAGATACAATAAAAGCCAAAACTAAAATAATAGGATTCATATCAACAACAATTTAAATTCCCATTGCCTCACGTGTCCCTTCATGCACAATATCGCTATTGTGAGTAACCAAAATCGATTTAACAATTTCATCCTCCATATCCAGCTCAATCTTACCATCTTTCAGCAGGTAATTTGCCAAATTATAAACATTATTAGCAAACATCCAAGTAGAACTTGTTGGAATCAGTCCGGGTATATTTTTAATTCCACTAATAGTCACATTATGCATCACCTCCTTAGCACCGGGAGGAGTAATTTCACAATTACCTCCCTGGTCGATGGAAACATCAACAATAACAGACCCGTTCTTCATCTCTTTCACCATATCCTCGGTAATCAGTATAGGTGCAACCTTTCCCGGAACTAATGCACTAAGGAAGATAATATCCATATCCTTTATCACTTTTCTCAGCTCCTCACGCTCATTCAGTATCCACTCATCAGGAAGTTTTTTTGCATACCCACCCTCACCAACAGCAACATCGGGAGGCACCCCTGTATCTATAACTTTAGAACCTAAACTTTTAGCCTGCTCTGTTGCATCGGGACGAATATCCATGGCATACGTCACCGCTCCAAGTCTTTTTGCAGTAGCCAATGCCTGTAACCCCGCAACACCAACACCCACCACCAACACGTTTGCCGGCTTTAGCATACCCACTGCCGTAAACATCTGAGGCATAAAGAAGGTTAAGTCGTTAGCCGCCATAATAATCCCTTTGTAACCTGCACATGTGCTCATCGAAGTTAATGCATCCATATTTTGCGCTCTCGATATTCTGGGTATACCATCAAGCGTCAAGCTTGTTACACCTGCATCTGCAAGCTTTCTCACCATATCATGATTAACCGGCGAAGCGGGATGAATAAAAGTGATCAGATACTGCCCATTGTGCATCATATCCACTTCGTGTTTTCCTTTATTATCGTTAAAAAGAGGCTCCTTCACTTTTAAAATCAAATCGGCTCTCCTGTATAGCTCTTCCGGATCTGTAATCAGCTCCGCTCCTTTGCTTTCATATTGCTCATCATAATAATGCGATTTTATGCCGGCGCCCGACTCCACAAGGATTGTTATACCTGCTTTTGAGAATTTTTCAACGGTTTCGGGAGTAGCGGCAACACGAGCCTCACCCTGCATAATTTCTTTTGGTATTCCTATTATCATAATAATAAATTATAAGTTACAAGTGTGTTTTAAATTAAATTCAGTCATTGAATTCAAAAATACATAAAAAAACTTGTAATTTGGCTCACTATGGTATAAAAATTAAGATTGATGTTAAAAAAATATCAATAGTAAAATTATGAACATATTTGTCATTTTTCTTGAGAAGCACTTATATTTGTTTTTTTTTACCTATTTTCGCAAATCTATCTAATATGTTTTAAGTACTACTCGAATGAAGGTAAGTATAGATTATAAAATTTAATTCTAATGAAAAAAAAGTATGCAATTCTTTAAGCTTTTTACTTGTAGTAAATATTTTCAATATACAGTCGTCAAAGAAAGAATATGATGTAGTTATTTATGGAGGCACTTCAGCCGGCATATCATCTGCTATACAATGTTCGCGAATGAACAAAACTGTACTACTCATAGAACCTACAAATAGAATTGGTGGGCTCACAACGGGCGGATTGGGTGCCACTGATATTGGCAGTAAGAATTCTATAGGGGGTATATCACGAGAGTTTTATCAAAATATAAAAAAGTACTACAATCAAAATGATAACTGGATATATCAAAATAAAGAAGACTACTCACAGTCAAGAAATTCTCCGGAGGATATCGACGTAATGTGGACATTTGAGCCCTCAGTAGCATTAAACGTATATAAAGAAATGATGGCAAATGAGAAAATCGACTTAGTTTATAAACAACGTTTATTGAGAGAAGGCGGTGTGAAAAAAGAGGGAACCCACATCAAAGAAATCGAAATGGAATCGGGTGAAAAATATAGGGCTAAAGTGTTTATTGATGCAACCTACGAGGGAGACCTTATGGCAGCTGCAGGAGTAAGCTACACGGTTGGTCGCGAATCAAACAGTAAGTATGGCGAAACACTCAATGGTGTTCAATTAGACAGAATAAATACAACAATAAGTAAAAAGGTATCTCATAATGCACTTCATCATAATTTTATAGATAGAGTTGATCCATACATAGTTAAAGGAGATCCGGAAAGTGGACTATTACCATACATCTCTCAAGACCCACCGGGTGTTAATGGTGAAGGTGATGATAAAATCCAAGCATACTGTTTCAGAATGACTCTTACCGATCATCCCGATAATAGAAACCCATTTAAGAAACCAAACAACTACAATGAGCTCAACTACGAACTGCTTTTCAGAAATTACGAAGCAGCTGTTGGCCCCATCGAAGATATGTATTACTATGGCGACCCTCTTGTACCCTGGATTAACACACCCATGCCAAACAGAAAAACAGACACTAACAATCAGAAGGGATTTTCAACTGACTTTATTGGTCAAAACTATGAATACCCGGAAGCAGGTTATGAAAAGAGAGAAAAGATCATAGAAGAACATCTTAACTTTCAGAAGGGCTTAATGTGGACATTAGCCTATCATCCTCGTATCCCTCAAAAAGTTAGAGATGTTGTATCTCAATGGGGCACATGCAAAGATGAGTTCACTGAGAATGAAGATAACTGGACCCATCAACTATATATTCGTGAAGCAAGAAGAATGGTAAGCGACTATGTAATGACACAAAAAAACTGTGAAGGAATTGATGTTGCCAAAGACCCAATTGCTATGGCCGGATATGGAATGGATTCACATCACGTACAAAGATATGTAGATGTTAATGGATATGTGCAAAATGAAGGAAACGTAGAAGCCAGAGGCTTTCCTGCCTATCCGGTAAGCTACCGTTCTATAGTACCACGTAAGAGTGAAAGCACAAACCTACTGGTACCTGTTTGCATTAGCGCATCTCATATAGCATTTGGTTCACTAAGAATGGAACCGGTATTTATGATACTTGGTCAATCAGCAGCAATTGCTGCAACACAAAGCATTGATGAGAATTGTGCAATCCAAGACATTGATCGTGAAAAACTAAGAGAAAACCTATTGTTATACAACCAAATAATTGAATAAATTATCGATTTTTGCAAATAACTGTTTTTCAAATTAAACATGACACAGTTTAATTTACATTACTTATAATAGTGTGCTAACTATATAAGAACGCCTGACTCATAAAGTCTTGTTCCGTTTTTGGTATTTTATACTTGGTGGCAAATATTCTCCAGTCAGACACAACTTTTTTTATATTGTTGATAATCTTTTCTGCTTCATTACCTGATAATCTAAAATAAGGAGCAACACTTAATGCAAGTGAGAAATCCTGAGAATTATCATTCTCAGATATATTCAGCTTTAATCCACCTCTATAATGATTCGGATTTATATCATAAACAGGAGACAAAACCCAGCCATCTTTAGTTAGTATAAAGCCATGATTCCTAAGATGGTCATCTGTATTACTAATTGCAATTGATAATACAATTCTCTTGAACAACTCCCTCAAATCAGCATCTACATTAGCACCATTAAGTATTATAAACTCAGCGATTTCAAGATAACTTACACCATCAGCAGCACTTGCTCCATCGGTATAACCAAGCATAGTCATGGCTGAAGAGAAATGAAGTCTTTCGTTATTTATCCTATCAAATCTTTTAGTCAGATAAGTGTGATGTTTATTATTGAACCTTTTTACCTTAGATACAGCTGTATTAATACCACACTTATGCGCCAGATCATTAGCCACCATTTCCCAAGCACCCGTATCAACAAAATCATCTTTACTGGGAAATTTTGCTATCCATAATTCACCATTCACATCCTGCACACTTGCTTTAGGTCTGGCGCCACCTAAAGATGAACCTGGAGCCATCAGCAGGTTAATCCATTTTAGTAAGTCAGGATTATCCTGTTCTATATTCTTCTCCAATTCAAGACTTGCATGCTCCAGCTCCCTAATAGAAGCCCATGGTGGTGCTGCATAATCCTTATTATTATCTAAAAACTCCCCATCAGGATCCAGCTTGAACCTCAAAGCACCCATTCGGTGCAAATCATAAACCCCTAACAGAAAATCTGATTCAAAAAGATTTTTGGGGCTCCTGTTCTCTGTTCTCGCTAATATCGACTCTCTTCTTCTCATTAAAACCCTACCCCATCTGTCTGGAGAAGAATCTAAAAACAACCCGAAATTAGATTTATCTTCTCTCATATATTGAGGACCTGAATATAATCCCAAATCCGGATCCAAAATACTTCTTTGCGCTGTATCCAGCCACAAATCAGAATATTCAAAAGAAAAAACCTCTTTACCTCTTATGACATCAGTATACAAAACACCCAAAAGAATAGGCTTACCCAATTCTACCCAATCGGCATATACAAATATTTCTTTATGATCCATGCCTTTTATCTCTTTGGTGCTCTCTTACCTGTTTTCAAACCAATATCCTGTAGTTTTCTACCCAACACATCGTCTTTGGCAAGTAACAGTAAATCTTTTTCTAATCCCAAAACAAACAGAACCTGGGCATACATACCCAATGATGTGCCCGGAGTTCCTTTTTCTATCTGCCACAGAGTAGAACGAGAAATACCTGCACGTTCTGCAACCTGCTCAGCTGTAAGCTCTCTTCTCAAGCGTGCAAGTTTAATATTATCACCCATCTCTTCAAGTATTGATGATAATCTTGGTAATAAAGTCACTTTCTCTCTTTTCATAATGTTTAATATTGCAGACAAATATAATACTTATGTTTGTATTATCAAACATTATATTAATATGATTTAAAGGTCAACAATCTGATAAATTAATAATTACGTGATCCTTATACTTATGAATCTCATCAATAAA
>DATGMV010000210.1:0-2144 GCA_035307185.1 Fermentimonas sp.
GGGCATCTGTGAATAACTTAATTGAGTCTAGTAAAGATCCGTGCTCTTTCCAAAGTCCATAAGACATTGAAGCTAGGGCTATATATTCCCTATAACCTGTATCTCCGCCCACTAAATCTCTAGCAGCCGATGCTGATGCAGCTTTGAAATGTTCATTGTCTTTCATGTTTACCATTGCATCGTACCTCCTGGCAGTCTTATCTTCTTCATGATGGATCTTTAACCTATTGATATCAAAAGATAATTCATCGTTCACCTCCCGGTACAAGAATGCACAGTCAGTTCGGATCTCGTCTATATCACAATATCTCTTTTCTGATTTATCATATCTTGTACTGAGGGTCTTGAATTGCTCTTGGAAACTGGTTAACTTGTCCTTCAAGCCGACTAAGTACGTGTAATCTGAAGTTAGGTACAACATTTCCAACGCTTTGTTTAGAGTTGCCAATGCATCTTCGTGGTTTTTGGATGCTACTATTAGATCGAGTAACTCTCCAGCTTTTTTCTTTCTGTCCATGTAATTCTAAAAAATTGGTTTTAGTATGTATTTCATTTTATTTATATTTAACCTAAATCGGTAGGTTCACCTTATTTAACATTTGGTTTGAGACATGTGTATAAATCTCAGTTGTCTTTGATGATGAGTGACCAGCTATTTTCTGAATTAATCTGAGGTCTGTTCCATTTTCCAATAAATTTGTAAATGATGAATGTCTTAATGTATGAATTGATGAATTTGTGTCAATATATTTTTTATATATTTTCTGACAACTACTCACAGAATATTGGGTTGTATTTTGACCATTAAATAAATAAAATTTTGGTTTATATTCTTTATAGTAATTCCTCAATAATTTTAACACATATTCCGATAATGGGACAACCCTATCTTTTCTACCCTTTGCGTTCTTAATATGAATCAACATTCTACCGGAATCAATATCTTCGATTTTAATATTAACAACTTCTGATACACGAAGACCAACCGAATAAGTTAGAGTCAATATGGTTTTGTGTTTTAAGTTATCAATGTCATCCAACTTCTTTTTGATTAACACACCGTCAATGACCATTGGTAGTTTCTTTTCTTTCTTTGGTCTTTTAAATGAAACTTTATCATACTTCTTGTCAAGACCAAATTTATATAAAAATCTAATTGCATTGATTATTTGATTCTGCTGTGACACAGAAGTGAAATTGTAATTATCAAGATATGATTGAAAATCACTTGAGTTTAAATGTTTTGCTGACTTATTTTGAGATTTAAGAAATTCATCAATATACCATAAATAACACTTAATTGTGTTTTTGGAGTAATTTAGGTAATTAAGTTTTTGTTCACAAATCCTTAAAGTTGACTTTCCTTTCTCATTCATTCTCAATTAGTTAAATGGTATTACATATATAATATAGTTATAGGGCATTTAAAGACCTCCTATGTTCAAATGACTTTTCAATTTCATTTACAAGCTCTTTTCCCCAACTATTTTCACTTTCGTTAAGAATAGTTACCAATTCAACTAAATCACCTTCAGAAAACTCTACATTAGCCACTATCTCTTTCCATTTTGGTGTATGTTTTGTTGCTTTATGTTCAATAAATTTATCTTCGTATCTCATTTGATTAAAATAAAAACGCCCTATAACATTGTATAACCGCAAGTGGGGGCATCGTGCCAAATGCAAGTTATTTGCTTCTAATTTAGTTTATCGTCAATGTGTAAGGTTTGGAGCTTTAAATCCCCACCTGACGGTTATACTTTGTCGTTATGTGTAATAGCTACATCCTTACTAAAGGAGTAACCCAACCAAAATCAGCATCGTACTTCTTTTCAATTACTCGGTCAATAGCAAAAGCAGGCTCAGGTATTGGGTCACTTGCTATGGTAGCCCTAACCAATTGCACTTCATATAATTGTCCTGCTTTTGGCTCAAAGTCAGGGTCATTTTCCACACAGTCCTGTATTAATGGTGGGTCGCTGTATATGTTAAATGTATCATTTACAACGCCTGCCAAGTCCAAATGAAATCCGTCTGTGGTTGGGTCATAATCTTCTTCGCAATAAATATTTACTATAATCATAATTTCGTTGTTTTAAACCGCTACTACACACAACAATGTGTATAAGTAATGGCACATTAAA
>DATGMV010000211.1:0-2652 GCA_035307185.1 Fermentimonas sp.
TCTACTGATAGTGGTAGTATGGCACCTGTTGGGCATACATCGCCACAAACTGTACAATCGTAATTGCAAAAACCATGATCAAAATAGAGCTTAGGTTGCATCATTCCGCCAAGTCCATATTCCAGAAAAGCAGGCTTAATAACATGACTGGGGCATTTGCTAACACAAAGATGACACGAAATGCATTTCTCCTGAAGATGTTTAAATGATTGAGCTCCAGGAGGGGCTATTGGTATCTGTCGTTTTAGCTCTCTTTTAGACATTATCCCGCTGGATAAATTCTGTGCTAAAATGTTACCGGCAGATAATCCGGTTGCAAGTGTTGCAGATAGAAATCTCCTTTTTGATTCATTAATAGGTTTACTTTTGACAATTGATTTCACATTTGTAACTGAACTCTCCTTCGAGACATTTTCATTAGCGATAGCTTCTTTAGTTACATTTTTTAAAGACTTATTAAATGAGAATTTCATTGCATCACGGTTACACACTTCAATGCAATTGAAGCAAGTGACACATCTGCTGTAGTCTATTTGCTGATTATTTGAATCTATACAAGATGATTTGCAATTCATTGAGCATAGACCACACTTGTTGCATTTATTATCAACAAACTGTACTTTATAAATAGAAAATTTACTGATAAAGCCTAAAATGGTTCCAACCGGACAAATAGTGTTGCAATACAGCCTGCCACTACTCCACGCCATGTAGCCAATCACCAGAATTGTTACCAGTGCAATTATTGTTGAAGAAACGCTTAGTAAATAAATACCTACTTTGTAAAAAGTATAATTATTGAAAGAAGTGAATATTGATGCTAAAAGATTGTTGCCTTCTAAATAAATAGGTCTAAATATATGTGTGACAATTCTTCCATATGCTCCGTATGGATCGAGTAGACCCACAAGGAAATTAAACCCAAAAATAAAAGCGATAATTGTAGTTACCAGAATACTCCACCTTAGCACATTTTTTGCATTACTATAACTATACTTCTTTTTCTTCTTACGTTTTTTTGATAACCATGCTACAATATCCTGATAAACACCCATGGGACAAATAGATGAGCAGTAGACTCTTCCAAAAATCAAGGTTAATAAGATTAATGAAGTGAGTATAATAATATTCAATGATAACAACGCAGGTATAAATTGAATTTCAGTAAGTATCCTGAAATTTTCAGGAATATATCCCCTAAAATCCATAAAGTAGAGCGTAATAAGTGTGAATATTACGATAGATAAGGTGATACGGATTCTCTTTAACATAGTGTTTTCATTCAATCGTTTACTATTCAACCGCAGTAGATTCACTTAGTCTTAATTCACTTTTAGCAAGTACAAATATTACTTTACGTGCTTTATATGCGAATTCTCTTAATGTTGAGGTTATCAAGATTCATTGTTCCAACGCCAAGCTCTTGTCCTTTTGATAAATGAGTGACATTTTCAAGTGGCATTTCACGAACCTGATTAAAGAAATTGGCAGCAGCAGTATCAACAGCCACTATGTCTTGAGAAACAAATAGACCCTTAGAAAGGACAACATCTGAAAGTGACCTGCCTCTTGGTCCGCTTGTCTTCATCAACCTATATGCATCAACTACATTCAATACGGGCTTTTTTTCATATGTGCAAATGTCGGCAATGCATTGTTGTAAATCGTTGGCGTGGAAATATCTTCTGTCCCAAACAATTCCCATGTAGTTTTTCATTGAAATGGTAAGCTGTGCACCACCGTGATTTTTTAATACCGGAACGTTAATCCATTTATCACTATCTACAATTGCATGGTGTATTTTTGCACTTTTAAGACTTCTGCCTTTTGGTATTGAAACCGACTTGTAGTAAGACTCCAGATTGGCAGGAACTACCTTAGCTCCAGCTTTCTTTGCAGCCTCTTCAATACCACTGTTTACATAAGATTTTCTCCAATCGTCACATGGGTGGTCAAAAACAGTTACTTCTGCAGCACCTGCATCAAAGCACTGTCTTACAATTTCTTCAATTAGTTTAGGGTTAGTGTTTGCTGCCATTTCTACAGGCTGATCCCAGCCAATATTGGGTTTCACACATACCTTATCACCTTTATTAATAAATTTTTTCATCCCCCCCATTTCAGCAATAGCTTTCTTGAACATTGCTTCGGGTTCACCACCCAAAACTGCAACCAAGTCATAGTTTGTTGTAGCACTTGTGGTTTCAAACGATTGAGTAAGAATACTCATTGCTTCTGCCTCTTTCATAGTTGTTAGAGCAGCACCTGTTAGGGCAACTGAACGTAAAAATTTCCTCCTGTCCATAATTCTTGGTTTTATTGTTATTTCAGTTTTTAGTTCTGATAAATAACAGGATTTAGATTATTTTTTTAGATATTTAAAGGAACTTATTCGTTGGGTAGTTGGAATGAATCAGAAATTCAAGCCAATACCCCCATAAAGTGTGGAACCCGGCATCGGGTAACCATCTTTAATTTCATAATCTTGTTTGAGCAGGTTTTCACCCCTCACAAAGATATTCATCCAATCTAATGCTTCATAATTGATTCGTGCATTGAGCAGTAGAGCGTTTTCTCTAACAGGCTCGGGAGTAACATTTGTGTATAGGTTTCCAAGATATTGTAAACCGCCGGAAAAATTCCATCTATCAT
>DATGMV010000212.1:0-3666 GCA_035307185.1 Fermentimonas sp.
TTTGTCCACTCTGGTAACTGCCCCGAAAAATTATTGAGCCTCTTGTCGGATTCGAACCAACGACCCCGAGATTACAAATCACGTGCTCTGGCCAACTGAGCTAAAGAGGCTTGGATGCTTGTTTTAGCTATCTCTCAAATATTTTATGTGAGAAACGGTCGCAAAGGTAGTGATATTTTTAATTATGCCAAAACTTTATTTGACTTTTTTCTAAACTATCTAATCTTTTTCTCTTTTGTTTTTAATATTTGCTTCTCAAGAGCCATGATACTGAGGTCTATTGCCTCTTCGAAGGTGTCTGCATTTTTATTTGCAAAAGCTTCTTTGTGTCTTAGTTTTATTTTAACTGCTGCATCTTTATTCATTATTGTTTCAGGTTTTACAACTTTCAGTATTACTTCTGCCTGAATGATGTCTTCGGTAATTCTTTCGAGTTTGTTTACTTTTTTCTCAACAAACGCTTTAAGTTGATCGGTTGCGTCAAAATTTACAGACTGAATTGTTAGTTCCATGTTATCTCCTCCTTTTATTTTTTTGCTCTTGGATGAGCGTTATGATAAGTCTTTATCATCTCTTCAAATGTTACATGCGTATAAATTTCAGTTGATGCAAGACTGCTATGTCCCAAAATCTCTTTTATCGCATTAATTTCTGCTCCGTTGTTTAACATTTCTGTTGCAAATGAGTGCCTGAGCACGTGTGGGCTTTTTTTAGAAAGTGTTGTTATACTACTAAGATGAACATTTATTATTTCATAAACTAATTCCGGATACAAAGCTTTACCATCTTCTTTAACAAAGAGGAAAGGTGATTTGTTCTTAATTTCTTCGTCTCTTATATTGATATAATTGTTTATTTTCTCTTTTGTCGAATCAGAGAAAGGAATTAATCTTTGTTTGTTCCTTTTACCGGTTACACGGATGGTTGAATTGTGAAAATTGATGTCATCATCTTTTATTGAAATTATTTCTGATCGTCTCATTCCTGTGAGATAAAGTAGTTCAATTAAAAAACGATCTCTTGCACCTTTAAAATCATCAGAGAAATTACCTTCATCGTCAAGAATTTTTGATATTTCACGGTCATTTGCAAAAGAAGGTATTTTCCTTTTAGTCTTAGGACCTACAAGTAGTTTTGTTGGATCTTTGTCAATAGCCTCTTTTTTTAAAAGAAATTTAAATAATGACTTCAGTGTGCTTAGTTTGCGATTTACAGAGCTTGGTTTTAAGCCTTGTTCAATTAAGGTGCTAATCCATATACGTATTATGTCGCTGTCAATTGAAGTTATAGTGATTTCTTCATCTTTTTCTTTAATGAACTCCTCAAATTGAGTAATATCATTTAAATAAGAAATCTCCGTTAGAGGAGAGTAGTTCTTCTCATAACGGAGATATTTGATGAATTCTTCTTTCCACATTCAGTAGTTCTTTCAATGAAATAATTGAACTACGAAGATAAAGAAAATATTTTATAGAAGAAATTTATTCCTCCTCTTCTTGCATTTTTTGCACATACACGGCATGCTGCTTCTGCTTACGGTTTTTTACCGATGGCTTAATAAACGCCTGACGCCTGCGAAGCTCTTTAACCACGCCTGTTTTTTCGTATTTGCGCTTAAATTTTTTAAGTGCTCTTTCTATGTTTTCGCCTTCTTTTAATGGAACTATTATCATTATGCAATAACCTCCTTTCTATTTCGGGTGCAAAGATATAAATAAAAATAATACATTCAATTCAAATTCAAAATTATTTAGTGTTAGTAATTATAACATAAGTGACAATAAAGAAGTTATTTAAGAGATGTGATTGTAACAAATGAAAAGTTGTGCAAGTCCTTAGCAACTTCCTGCCAACTCCTAATCAACTCCTATTAAATATAAGGTATATACGGAGTTGATATAAGGAGAATTAGGAGTTGGTAGGGAGAATTATCAATCAAGTGTTGGGTTTGAGAATTGGATAATATTTATAACAAAATAGGCCACAAACCTATGTTTGCAGCCTATTTATAAATTATATAACGATTATTTCTAATCTTTTTTATTTCACCTCTTCAAAATCTACATCTGTAACATTGTCGTCGGAAGATTTATTAGTATCTTCTGATGATTGTTGTCCTCCGTCTGCTCCAGATTGTCCACCTTGTTGAGCATTTGCAGCATTATACATATCCTGAGAAGCTGCTTGGAATACAGTGTTCAGTTCATTTGTTGCAGCGTCTATTCCATCGATATCTTGTGCTTTATGAGCTTCTTTCAACTTCTTTAGAGCTTCTTCAATCGGAGCTTTTTTGTCGGCAGGTATTTTATCACCCAAATCCTTCAACTGTTTTTCAGTTTGGAAGATCAGTGAATCAGCCTGATTCATTTTGTCAATACGCTCTTTCTCTTTTTGGTCAGCCTCTGCATTAGCTGCAGCTTCTTCTTTCATGCGTTTGATTTCGTCATCACTCAATCCGGAAGATGCTTCAATGCGAATTTTCTGTTCTTTGCCCGAGGCCTTATCTTTTGCTGAAACATTTAAGATACCATTAGCATCAATATCAAAAGTTACTTCAATTTGAGGAACTCCTCTTGGTGATGGTGGAATGCCATCCAGATTGAAAACTCCAATCTGTTTGTTGTCTCTTGCCATAGATCTTTCACCTTGTAGTACATTTATCTGAACCGAAGGTTGATTGTCGGAAGCGGTAGAGAAAACTTCGCTCTTCTTAGTTGGTATTGTGGTGTTAGCATCAATAAGTTTAGTCATTACACCACCCAGAGTTTCAATTCCAAGTGATAGAGGAGTAACATCAAGTAGAAGTACATCCTTAACCTCGCCTGTCAACACTGCTCCCTGTATGGCAGCTCCAATAGCAACAACCTCATCAGGATTAACACCTTTATGCGGTTTTTTGCTGAAAATAGATTCAACTAATTCCTGTACTGCTGGAATTCTTGTAGAACCTCCAACAAGAATCACTTCATCAATGTCAGAATTGGTTAAACCTGCATCCTTCATTGCTGTTAAGATTGGATTCTTACATTTTTGAAGTAAATCATCAATAAGCTGTTCAAATTTAGAACGTGTAAGAGTCTTTACAAGATGTTTTGGTATTCCGTTAACCGGCATTATATATGGCAGATTTATCTCTGTAGAAGTTGAGCTCGAAAGTTCAATTTTAGCTTTCTCTGCAGCTTCTTTAAGACGTTGAAGAGCCATTGGATCTTTTCTAAGATCAATACCTTCCTCATTCATAAACTCAGTTGCAAGCCAATCGATAATACGGTGGTCAAAGTCGTCTCCCCCAAGGTGTGTGTCACCATTTGTAGATTTTACTTCAAAAACTCCATCACCAAGCTCAAGAACTGAGATATCGAAAGTACCACCACCAAGGTCGAATACAGCAATCTTTGAATCCTTGCTTTGTTTGTCAAGTCCGTATGCCAAAGCAGCCGCTGTAGGCTCATTTACAATACGACGAACTGTTAATCCTGCTATCTCGCCAGCTTCTTTTGTAGCTTGGCGTTGGGCATCGCTAAAATAAGCAGGTACAGTAATCACCGCCTCTTTAACTTCTTGTCCGAGGTGATCTTCGGCAGTCTTCTTCATTTTCTGTAAAACAATAGCTGATATTTCTTGAGGTGTATACAGGTGTCCATTAATATCAACACGTGGTGTATT
>DATGMV010000213.1:0-2994 GCA_035307185.1 Fermentimonas sp.
CAGAGGTTATATGCAAAACACTTTAGAAAATGGAATTAATAACTGGCTCATTCAATTAAAAGAGACAGCAGAAAATGTTTAATTAAAAACCAGAATATGGAAAGACTAATTTACCCCTGCATATGGTGCGATAACAATGCCCCTGAGCAGCTAGGCAGATGTATTACTCAAACAATTAAGCTTTATGATTAAATTAAATCCGTATCTCAATTTCGATGGTAATTGCGAAGAAGCATTCAACCATTATAAAAAAGTTTTTGGAGGAGAGTTTTCATATTTCTCCAGGATGTCAGATGTGGAGAATGAAGAGTTCCCCGAGGAAGATAAAAATCTTATCATGCATGTTAGCCTGCCCATAGGCAACGATTTGCTAATGGGTTCTGATGTATCTACTGATATGAAGCCAATGTTCAAACAAGGAAATAATAATTATATAAGCCTCTCACCCACAAGTAGAGAAGAAGCCGATCGGTTGTTTAGTGAGCTATCTGCCGGTGGCGAGGTAGAAATGCCAATGGAAGAGATGTTCTGGGGCGACTATTTCGGTAGCTTCAGGGATAAGTTTGGTATTTACTGGATGATAAACTACTTTTTAGGAGAACGTATTGTTTAAAAGATATCTTTCTAAGGTTTTCTTTCTGAAAGATTATTTTCTAGAGGTTTTCTTCATAAAGGTCATATTCTAAAGGTCATATTCTAAAGGTCTTCTTTTAAAAGTTTATTCCAAAGGTATTCTTTTTTAATTTTACTTTTAAAATTTCTTTTTCCATAGTTTTCTTTCTGTTTACTGTAAGTCCGGAGTCTTAAGAATTTATTCTTAACAACTCCGGACTCATTTCTTTTTAAGTACTTTAGTCTAAGATTTTTTTTAATTCAAACATTATAAGGCTAGATGCAGCACTTAGTTAATAACCAAATCTATACCTGTGGATCGAAGAAAGGATAATCTTTTACAGCAAGAAACTCATTGTCAAGCAAATTTCTTTCCTTTTTAGTTAAAGGTTTACTTATAATCTCCTCAATATGATCAACGCAAAAAGCAAAGTTTCTGAAATCACCGGGAGGAACAATAACATCGGCCCCCGTCTTAAAAGTGTATTTTAATGTTGCAATGCCCATTTCAGGATCGCTTACATCAATAGGTTTGCACCACGATTTCGGATACGCCTTTCTCTCCTCATCATTAAGCCATTTGCGATGAATTAATCCTTTTAAAGCAATTACACCCATTCCTCTTTTTCTAGCATCCTCCGTAACTCCCGAGCCCCATTTACCCAGCATATCCATCTGCCAGTTTATAGGAAACATAACGGTATCAAAATCATAAAGAGACATAGCACGCAGCGCCTGCTTTTGAGAATGGGCCGAAAAGCCCACTTTACGTATCCGGCCGCGTTGTTTTTCTTTCTCAATCATCTCCATAACACCGTCAGATGCAAAAACCCTGTCTACATCTTCAGGAGTGGTCAAGCTATGTAGCTGAAATACATCAAAATAATCTGTTTGTAATAATCTAAGCGACTCTTCAAACTCTACCTCAGCTTCAGCGCGTGTACGAATGGCTGTTTTGCATGCAAGATAGTTGTCTTTCCTAAACGGCTTCAGCGAGATACCTAACTTCTCTTCAGCATCTCCATATGAAGGAGCAACATCAAAATAATTAATACCTCTGTCAAGAGCCCAGGCGACATAGTTGTCCGATGCTGCCTGTCCATCCCTGCTAGATACTATTCCTCCATAAACAACAGGAAAAACTTCAAATCCTGTTTTGCCTAATTTGCGTTTTATCTTTGGTGTTCCTGTGTTGCTTTCTATATCGTTTGTATCGGCAAAAGCACTCGAAATCTTACCCGTAGCACCTAAGGCAACTGCACCGGCAACGCTCTTTTTGATAAATTGTCGTTTGTCCATGATATCTGTCTGTTAGTTGTTTAGATTATTCTATTGTTCACATTTAATTCGATTTAGCGATCCTAAATAATTTACCCGAATCGGTAACCGCATAAAGAGCACCATCATCTCCTTCTCCAATATCTCTTATTCGCTCACCCTCATCAACAAGCAATCGTTCCTCGCCCACAACCCTGTTGTCTTTTAATACTAAACGAGCAATATGTCTGCTGCTGAGTCCACCAATAAATAGATTATTTTCCCATTCAGGAATCACATTCGAACTGTAGAAAGTCATTCCACTAGGCGAAAGAACAGGATCCCAAAAATAAACCGGCTGTTCCATTCCCTCCTTCTGAGTAGCAGCTTCTCCAATAACATTTCCGTTATACTCAATACCATAACCAATTGTAGGCCAACCATAGTCGAGCCCCGGCTTAATAAGGTTCAACTCATCACCGCCACGTGGTCCCATCTCACTAAGCCATAGCTCACCTGTGGTTGGGTGTATGTCTAGACCCTGAGGATTACGATGTCCATAGCTATATATTTCAGGCAACGCACCGGGTGTGTTTAAAAACGGATTTCCATCAACAGGCTTTCCTTCAGGTGTTATATAAATAACCTTGCCATGTGCAGTTTCTAGCTTCTGAGCATTATAACGAGTCTCTAAACTAGAGCGCTCTCCTGTTGATAAAAATATATTACCATCCTTGTTAAATAGTAATCTGCTACCAAAGTGCATGCTGTTATCAAAGTAGGGTATTGCACGATATACAATTGTGAAATTCTCAATCACCGTTTCATCATCAGATAGCCTGCCTTTACCAACTGCTGTTCATGAGCCGTTTGGCGTACGTTCTCCAAGAGAGAACTCTAACATTCTGCTTGTTTCAAAGTCGGGTGCAACTGCCACATCCAATAGTCCCCCTTGATTTCTGTCGTCAACTTCCGGAAAACCGGAAATCTTACTACTTACAGCACCCTCTTTAGTTACTATACGCATAGTGCCACCTTTTTCTGTAATGGCTAGTCTACCATCAGGCAGAGATGTCACTGCCCACGGTTTATCCAACTCCGATGTAAGAGTTGTAGTAGAGTAGG
>DATGMV010000214.1:0-10053 GCA_035307185.1 Fermentimonas sp.
CTTTATAGGAATATTTCTAACTTCTCCATCTACCTTTGACTACGTGGTTAAAGAGATTGAAAAGATTCCAGAGGTGATTGAATGTTATTATACAACCGGACAGTACGATTTGTTGATTAAGGTAGTTGCAAAAAACAATAAAGATCTTTTGAGAATTATTCATTCTGAGCTTCAGCCACTTGGATTGGCAAGAACTGAAACATTAATTAGTTTTAAAGATGCTTTTAGAAAAAGATTTCCAATAAATTTTACTGCAGATCAGGCAGAACTTTAGGGGAATGATTTTATATTAATAGAGGGCATACGATTAGAGTCGTATGCCCTCTATTTCATTTCACTTATACTATCGTACTAACTAAAGAGAAGTGATTTTAATACGTTATCTTGTATTATTTAAAACAAAAAAAACCGACTTCTTGAAGTCGGTTTAAATCTTTGTTGCGGAGGCAAGATTCGAACTTACGACCTTTGGGTTATGAGCCCAACGAGCTGCCACTGCTCCACTCCGCGATATTGTTTTCCTTAATTGGACTGCAAAGATAGGATAAATATTTGAATAACCAAAATTTGACAGAATATTTTTCAATTCTTATCTAAAAGCAGTACATTTGAACAAAAATATCCCTTTTTAGTATGTCAGATAGCTTAGTAATTATACCAACTTATAAGGAGAAAGAAAATATTGAGAGCATAATTAGGACTGTTTTCGGTCTTGAAAAAAAGTTTCACATTCTGGTAGTGGATGATAATTCACCCGATGGAACAGCCGAAATTGTACATAAGCTTATAGCAGATGAATTTGGCGAACAACTTTTTATAGAGGAGAGAAAGGGTAAGCTTGGTCTTGGCACTGCATATATTCACGGTTTTAAATGGGCCTTGGCACACTCATATGATTATATATTTGAGATGGATGCCGATTTTTCTCACAATCCTGAAGATTTGACCAGACTTTATGATGCATGTCATAATGAAGGTTATGACTTTTCGGTCGGTTCGAGGTATTCTTCAGGTGTAAATGTTGTAAACTGGCCAATGGGGCGTGTTCTAATGTCATATTTTGCATCTTGGTATGTACGTTTAATTACAGGATTAAAGATTAGAGATACAACTGCCGGTTTCGTTTGTTATAAAAGAGAAGTGCTTGATACAATTGACTTGGATGATGTGAGGTTTAAAGGGTATGCTTTTCAAATTGAGATGAAGTACACTGCAACAGTTTTGGGCTTCAGATGTAAAGAGGTTTCTGTTATATTTGTAAACAGAAGGTTAGGCACATCAAAAATGGATACATCAATCTTTGGAGAAGCTTTTTTTGGAGTTATTATTCTACGTTGGAGAAAACTTACAGGTAAAATAAAGCATGCCAGACGTAAATTAAATGCATAATGAAACTTATTCACAGGGCTACAATTATAAACGAAGGTGAAACTTTCATAGGTTCGGTACTGATCAAAAATAATAGGATATCTCAAATCTTTAGAGATGAGGTTCCCGAAAGGTTGCTTAGTGAATGCACTGAAATTTATGACGCGAAGGGATTATGTCTTCTCCCGGGTGTGATTGATGATCAGGTGCATTTTAGAGATCCGGGATTGACACATAAGGGTGATATATCTACCGAAAGCAGGGCTGCTGTTGCAGGAGGTGTAACATCATATATGGAAATGCCAAATACTAATCCGCAAACTGTAACAATAGAGGAGTTAGAAAAAAAGTTTGATATGGCAGCAAATAAATCTGTTGCAAATTTTTCTTTTTATCTGGGTGCAACCAATGATAATATCACAGAATTAAAGAAAGTGGATAAAAAGCACGTATGCGGTGTAAAGATTTTTATGGGCTCTTCAACAGGTAATATGCTTGTCGACAATGAGAGGGCTCTTCAGCAAATTTTTGCGGAGGTGGATATGTTGATAGCAACTCACTGTGAGAAAGAGGATATTATTCGTGATAACATCAGCTTTTATAGAAAGCAGTTTGGAGAGGATATTCCAATAAAATATCATCCATTAATAAGGAGTGAGGAGGCTTGTTACCAATCGTCGGCACATGCAATTGAGCTTGCCGACAGATATAATTCGAAGCTTCATGTCCTACATTTATCAACAGCAAGAGAGTTGTCATTATTAAGCGATTCGCCATTAAAAGATAAAAAAATTACAGCTGAAGTGTGTGTACATCACCTTTGGTTTTCTGATGAAGATTATGATAAATATAGTGCTAATATAAAGTGGAACCCGGCTGTGAAAACAGTGAACGACAGGGATGCATTACGTGACGGATTGTTGAGCAACAGACTTGACGTAGTTGCAACTGATCATGCACCTCATCTGATTGATGAGAAAGCGGGTGGTTGCTTGAAAGCTGCTTCGGGAGGTCCACTTGTACAACACTCTTTACAAGCTATGTTAGATATGGTTCATGATGGTTATTATTCTATTGAATTAGTTGTAGAAAAGATGAGTCATGCTCCCGCCCGCTTGTACAGTGTAAAAGATAGAGGTTTTATAAAAGAAGGGTATTTCGCCGATTTGGTATTGGTAGATCTTTCTGAGAAATATAGAGTTTCTAAAGATAACATATTGTATAAATGCGGATGGTCGCCATTTGAAGGTTATACATTTAGCTCAACCGTGAAAAAAACTTTCGTAAACGGAGAACTTGTTTTTGACAATGGAGTCATTACTGATAATAAGTATGGAATGGCTCTTGAATTTAATTAATATTTAAATTAGTGAGATTTTTATTTACTGTTCAAGGTGAGGGACGAGGACACTATACTCAGGCTATAGCACTATCTGCTATACTACGCAAGCATAATCATGAAGTGGTAGGTGTACTTGTTGGGACAAGTGATAACAGAAAAATTCCATCTTTCTTCGAAAATAAAATTAATGCTCCTATTCATGAATTTAGTAGCCCAAACTTTACATCTTTTTACAAGCAGAAGAGGCCCAGTATACTTCTTAGTGTAATTCAAAACTCATCGAGACCATTCATTTTTCGTAAGAGTCTACAAACTGTGAGGGATTTGATTAAAGAAATTAACCCCGATGTTGTAATCAATTTTTATGAGATGGTTACGAGTATGACATATGAAATCTATAAGCTTGATAAGAAATTGGGTATTCCAATGATATGTATAGCACATCAGTATGTGATGCTGAATGATAATTATAAAACTACTGCCGAACAGGATGTAAAATATTATCTGCTTAATATGTTGTCTCGAATTACTTCTAACAGGGCATCCAAAATTTTGGCACTATCTTTCCGCAATATTCCGCGCTCAGGAAAGGTCATTGCCATGCCTCCATTACTGCGATCTGAAGTATTCGAAATTGAACCTGAGAAAGGGAATTACATACATGGCTACATGCTAAATGCCGGTTATTTTGAGGAAATTGAAAAATGGCATAATAAGTTTCCTGAGGTTCCTTTAAGATTTTTCTGGGATAAACAGGATGCGGAGGAGGTGACAAAGGTAGATGAGAACTTTATACTTTATACACTCAATGACGATCTTTTCATTAGGAGTATGGCAGGTTCCAAAGCATATGCCACAACCGCAGGTTTTGAGTCGATTTGTGAAGCACTATACTTTGGTAAACCAATTTTAATGATACCGGTTCACCTTGAACAAGAATTCAATGCTTTTGATGCAGGACTATCTGGTGCAGGAGTTACAGGTAAAAAGTTCAACTTAAGTAAACTTATTAAATTTATTCCTGAATACTCTCCCGATGAAGGTTTCCGTGATTGGGTTCATCAAGCCGAAGAGCTTTTTATAAAAGAGCTAACAGATTTGGATGTTGAAAAATCGAAAAGGATTTAATTGCAAAGTATAAAGCTTAAGAGTTTCGTTTTTAAAGCCCAACTGAATCTCGATAAAAATCTAAAGCCTCAAAAAATAGATCCTTATCTGCTGTTTGATCAATCTTCACATTACCTATTTCAGATAGTAAAGTGAAATTTATTTTATCTCCCTCGTTCTTCTTATCATGTTTTGCTATTTCAAATAAAGTTTCATAATCATCACAACTTATATGAAATGCTCCATAGCTACTCTGTATGAATCGCACAGTTCTTTGCAGTTTTTCTTTTGGGAAATTACATATTCTGTGTGATAAATAAAGTTCTACTATAATACCCCACGCAACTGCATATCCGTGTGGAACAGGCTTCCCTTCTGATATAGCAAAGCTTTCCATTGCGTGAGCTGTGGTGTGCCCTAAATTAAGAGCTTTTCTGATATTTTTCTCATATGGGTCTTGATCCACAATGCCACGTTTAATGCCTACCGAACGGAATAGTAGTTCGTTTAACTGTTCATAATCAATATTATCTAAAGGGAATGATATGAGTTTGTCAAGATCGCTTGCAGAATGTATAAGTGCATGCTTTATCATTTCTGCATATCCCGAAAGTATAGCTTCTTTGCTCAGAGTTCTAAAAAAGTTTGTAGAGATGACAACTTGCTCTGATGGATAAAAAGCTCCAATTTCATTTTTGTATCCGGCAAAGTTTATCCCAGTTTTGCCCCCAACAGCAGCGTCAACTGCCCCCAACAGAGTTGTAGGAATATTTATATATTTGATTCCCCTCTTGAAAGTTGCAGCAGCAAAACCTCCAAGATCAGTTACCATTCCTCCGCCAAGGTTAATTAGTAGAGAGTGTCGTGTGGCTCCATTTTCTGTTAATTCTCTCCAAACTTTTGATAGATTTTCTATTGTCTTATTACTATCATCGGCAGGTATTATTATTGCTTTAGCTTCACTGATTGAGTGATTGCTGCTGATAAGTGGGAAGCAGTGATTGTGTGTGTTCTCGTCAGTGAGAACAAAAAGTTTGTCGTGACGAATACTTTTTATTGCTTTTTCAATATCAATATTTATATTGCTGCTTTTTATTATCTGTTGCATTTATTATTTATTTTAATTCTTACTACTTATAGCTTTATAAAGCTCTTCTTGAATTCGCTCTCTTATTTCTAATGTTGAGAGACGATTTGGAGACCTTGATGGGTTTACTCTGTTGGAGAGAAATATGTAAATCAAATTGTTTTTAGGGTCTACCCAGAAGCTGGTTCCGGTATAGCCCGTGTGTCCATATACTTCTATTGGGGTGCCCGGACTCGTTGGGCTTGTTCTGCTGTTATGTGGATCGGGTTTGTCGAATCCTAAACCACGACGACTGTTGCTGCTTTTTGTTGTCGTAAATAATTGCACGTTTTCAGGGCTTAGATACCCTTCTCCACCGTACTCTCCTCCATTTAGCAGCATCTGATATAGTTTTGCAAGATCGTTTGCATTAGAAAAGAGACCGGCATTTCCTGAAATTCCACCAAAAAGCGCAGCTCCTTCGTCGTGTACATATCCTCTTATATGTTGTTTGCGAAAAAAAGGATCTTTTTCTGTTGGTGCAATAATTTCTGCCGGTATATATTTTAATGGCTGGAAGGTAGTGGAGTTTGCACCTAATCTCTTGTAAAAATTAATTTGAAGGTATTCATTGAGGTCAAGACCTGTAATATTTTCAACTGACTCTTTCAGTAGCATAAAATTAAGACAGCTATATCTGTACCTGCCTCTGTTTTTGAGAGGGGTATTAATAACCTCCTTGAGTAAAGTTTCTTGCATCTTGTCACTCGCATACATATCTTTTGCTACAGGGTGATAAAACTCTTTGGTGGCTTTATTAGAAATCATATCGGAGTTAAAACGATAGTCGGTTCTTCCCCATGCACCTGCATAACGCGCATGATATCTGTGTGAACGTGCACCAAAAATAGCTCCTGTATAACTGTTTTTGTCAATTGCAGTCATGTAATACGGTATAAATGAAACTATACCTGATTCGTGTAACAGCAGTGAGCGTATTCGTATATTTTCTTTATCAGTTCCTTTTGTTTCCCCTACATATTTGCCAATATTATCTTGAAGTGCAATCTTTTTTTCATCATAAAGTTTCATAATAGCGGGTAGGGTAGCAGATGCCTTTGTAATTGAAGCAAGATCATAGATAGTTTCATGGGTAACATCCGGACTGTCCCCATAGTTTAAATTGCCAAATTCCCGTTCGTATATGATAACTCCATCCTTTGCTACCAGAATTTGACAACCGGGATATGCTCTTTGTCGGACACCCTCAAGTGCGATATTCTCGATGTCTTCAAATTGTAAAGAATTAAATCCTACCTCTTCAGGCATTGAGTAACTTAATCGAGTTTTTTCAGTTCTAATACCAGTTCCCTCTTTGAATGATCCCGAAGACACGGGCAATCGTCCATTCATCTCAATACCTCCAAATATTCCCTGTGCTGCACTAATTTGTGCAAATTCACTGTTATCATATGCTACAATTAATGCCGAAGTGGAATCTGTAGTTGCCTTGAAACTACTAAGTCTGTATGGCGATGTAAATAGAGTTATGATAGTTGTTTTCTCTTTAGCAATTTTCTGTAAAATTGCCGCATCTGTAAGCTTGTCATTATGGATTGAAATAATTACTACATCAAATTCATTTAACTCTTTTAGTTCAGATATAGCTGATATAGTTTGTACTCTATATGTTGTAACATCATCATACTTTTTAAGATATGTCTGAAATGGGTTTGAAGCTTGTGCACCAATTGCAACAGATGCAATCTTTGTAGTGTCAAGCCCTCTTAAAGGAATTATGTTGTTGTTATTTTTAATCAAGGTTACAGCACCATCATAAATTTTTCTTTTCACCCATTCGGCAGAAGATGAGTTAACTCTATTGTGAAGTCCTTCTTTTTCGATTGGTTGGAATTTATGTGTTTCGAGAATATATTTATAGGTTAGAATTTTACGTACCTTTTCTTCGAGTAAGGCAGCGGGGATTGTGCCGTTTTCTACTGCTTTCTTAACCGACTCAAATTCATTTTTATGGTTAATAACTCCAAGTATTATATCTCCGCCTGCTAATAGTGCTTTTACACTTGCGTCAGGTTGATCTGAAACACCTTTCATTGCCATCCCGTCTGTGAAAGTGAGACCTGTGAAGTGCAGAGAATCCTTTAGAAGTTTATTGCCAACTTCCGGTGATAGTGTTGCAGGTAAACCTTTTGTATTTAGTGAAGGCACATCGAGGTGTCCTATCATCATTCCAGAAAGTCCGGCTTCGATATACTCTTTGAATGGAAGAAGTTCTATCTCTCTGAGTCTTTCTGCGCTATGATTTATTCTGGGGAGTGTATGATGTGAATCTTCTGAAGTATCGCCATGCCCCGGAAAATGTTTAGCTACTGCCATTACGCCTTTTGACTCAAGTCCGGTTGCAAAAGCTACGCCTTTTCTTGCTACGTTTTGAGGGCTCTCACCATAAGCTCGAGTGCCTATTACAGGGTTGTTGGGATTGCTGTGTACATCAATTACAGGTGCAAAGTTAATGTGAATGCCCATCTCCTTACACTGTCTTGCAATCTCTTCACCATAGAGTTTTACTATTTCATCATCTCCAATTGCACCAACTACTTGATTTCTGGGATAAGACGGTGCATCCTGTAATCGCATAGATAATCCCCACTCTCCATCGAGAGAGATAAATAAAGGTATTTTAGATACTCCCTGTGCGTAGTTTGTAATTTCAGCTTGTTGAGATAATGTGCCTTTGGAAAATAGTAGTCCTCCAACTTTATAATTATTTATATAACCTGATATTCTTGATTTCCAGCTAATGCTTGGTTCTACAATTGGCATAAAGAGCTGTCCTACTTTTTCATCGATAGTTAAAGTTTTATATACTGAATCTACCCAATGGTCTAAGGATTTCTTAGTTGCATTTTTATGTAAATTTGTGGTTACTTGTGCCGAAGCTGTTGTTATAAATATACTTAAGATATATAATAAGAGACCTTTCTTCATTCTTTTACTTTTTCGAGTGAAACATCAATACGTCCTACAAACACACCTCTTCCGTTTGTTTGAAATATCATAACATTTTTACCTTCGGAGTTGTTTCTTATAGTAGGCTGTTTCATGTATGTATGACTATGTCCACCCAAGATCAGATCTATTTCACTTGATGTTTCTGCCAGTTTCAAATCTGGTCCATGACCAAGATGAGATAGACAAATAATAATATCGCATTTTTTATTTTTACGAAGGAATTTTGCAGTGCTATTTGCAGATTCTACCGGGTCAAGATATGTTACACCTTTATAGTTTTCAGTTGCTACCAATCCCTTTGGTTGGATATTTATGCCAATAATTCCAATTCTAACCCCATTTCTATTTAGGATTATAAAGGGTTTGATTAACCCTTCAAGTTCAGAATTTGAGAAATCGTAGTTTGTAGATACAATAGGGAATTTTGCTCTGCGTACAACATCTGCAAGAATCTTCATGCCATAATCAAACTCGTGATTGCCAAGCGTAACAGCATCGTAACCCATAAGATTCATTGCTTCAATCTCAACTTCTCCTTTAAAAAGATTGAAGTATGGTGTACCCTGAAGAAAATCACCTGCATCAAATAAAAGTACATCCTTATTATTTTCTCTAACTTGGTTGATATATTCAGCTCTTCTAACTACTCCTCCTCTTCCCGGGAAAGTTCTGTCAGTCTCTGGTAGTGGTTCAATACGACTATGAGTATCATTCGTATGCAGAATCACTAAGTTTTTTTGAGAGTATGTGGCGAGACTGATTGTGAAAAACAGGGTGAATATATAGTATTGGTATGTTGAATGCATAATGTTATATTTATTCGATTATTACAATCCTTTTATCGAGAGTGGATTGAATTTTACTCCCCTGCCGAGTCTGCTCCTTTACCCATTCTATCATTATATCACGAAGTGTGACTCCTGAATTTGAAGAAGTTAGAGCACTGCGGAAAGCTCCCATATTATCGTTTCCTTCTGCCAGATAGTCGAGTGTGACAATTTTATAAATTTTATCATTGTCAACCTTCTCTTTATCTACAGTTACACTTTTAACTTTATCATTCTCAATGATTAGTTTTACGTTTGAAGAAATTCCCGCACCCCCTATTCGGGCATATGCATCAAAAATTTTACTTAATTCACTTCCCTTAAGTTCAAGAAATGTGATTGTATTATCAAAAGAGTAAATTTCAAATAAATTTCCTATTGTAACAGCTCCTTTTGGCATCGTAGCTCTATGTCCATGAACATTCATGATACTGAGATCTGCTCCGCCAGATAAATGCTCATCACCATATTCCTTCATTACATCAGATGTTAGATTGGTAAGTAAACTTTCAGGACGTTTGTAGTCCATGAGCTCAACTGAGTATCCAATTACCTCATTCATTTCTTTGTCTAACTCTGTTTTGTATGTTTGCACAAGTTCAAACATTTTTGAATTAGTTGTAGAGTCGAATGTTGAATCGATTTCAATTATTGCTCCTTGCATCTCAATAACTCGATACTGTGATTTACATGAAATGAGAAAAGTTGCTATTAGAACAATCCATATTGATTTGAGATTCATATGATTATAAGTTTGTCTGGAGTTTGTTTATTTAAACATTCAAAAATACAGCTTTTTATCAATAGTGTCAAGGTATGCAAAAAAATAATAGCAAAATCGCTGTTAAATAAAGTTTTATGTCGAATTTATAATTAAAATTACTACCTTTGCATCCGCTTTGCGTAATCTCTGTCGGTAAATATGCCGTTATATTGCGCTCAACCATAGTTAATTATTAACATAAAGCATTTAAAAAGATGAACTTACTAAAGGTGGCAGAAGAGTCTTTTGCCGGAGAAAAAAAAGAATTTCCCAAGTTTAAGAGTGGAGATACTATTACAGTAGCATATCGTATTGTTGAAGGTAATAAAGAAAGAATTCAGCAGTACCGTGGTGTTGTTATTAAGATTGTAGGTAGTGGTGATAACAAGAGGTTTACTGTTAGAAAGATGTCAGATAATATTGGGGTAGAAAGAATTTTCCCAATGAACTCACCATTTATCGACAGTATTATACTTAACAGCGAAGGTAAAGTTAGAAGAACTAAACTTTATTACCTGCGTAGTAGACGTGGTAAAGCTGCACGTAT
>DATGMV010000215.1:0-7253 GCA_035307185.1 Fermentimonas sp.
GTAAAGCGCAGGTTACGATCGGAATAAACTATATACTCCTTATCAGGCGCTTTCTCAGCCCAATACTCAAGCCAGTCGCCCAGTGTTCTATCGAACAACTCTAAATTAGAATCATTTTTCATGAATTTTCATTAAAAGTTAAATGTTAAGCTGGAGAATATACCACCGCCAAAATCTTAGCAGTTTCCACACCATTTGAAGTTACCAAATGATCTACAATTGAATCATAATAAATACTATCGCCTTTTTTCAGAATATATGTCTCATTGCCATATTTCACCTTTACAGACCCTTGCAGAACAAACAAGAACTCTTCACCCTCGTGAGATGAAGCAGCTTCTTTGCCACTCCCCGATTGAATATCTATTAGAAATGGCTCCATATTTCTTCCAGCTTTACTTGCAGCCAGCGAAATAAAATCCATATGAGAATTACTATTGGGGTTATGACTTGTGAAGGTTACCGAATGCAGTTTGTCATTACCCTTGTTTACAACAGGTCCGACATCCTCACTATCATCGAGGAAAGTGCCCAAGCGCACACCCAGTGCCCTTGAAATTTTAATTAAAAATGAAAGAGATGGAATAGTATTACTCTCGCAAACCCTATTCACCTGTTCCAATGTAAGACCTGACCCTTCGGCAAGTTGCTCTGCCGTCATGTTCTTATCGGCACAAATGGTTCTGATTTTATCTGTTACTTTTGACATCGATTAAAAAAGTATGTTTGTTTCATTAGAATAATTGATGAAACAAAAGTAAAAGATTCTAACCAAACAGGCAAACAATATTACAGTTTGTTAGTTTTTACTCTAAATTTATTTCAATTTATGGCGATCACTATAATTAGATTACAATTATAAAAATTAATATTCTTACTCCTCAAAAAGTGAATTCAAATCTGTAATAATACTGTTAAACCTATTAATCGTAGCTTAGGTTATTCTTTCTGAACCATTGCGAGTAAAAATAGATTTGATGTGCAGTGTCAAATTGCTTAGTTTTAAATGAAAAGATGTATTTTTGTAACAAACAAAAATTATCATTAAGATGAAAAAAATATTTATTTTTATGTGTATTGCAGCTGCTTCTGCTTCTTGCAACCAAAGAAGCAAACAAATGGTAGAGGTTAATTATCCTGAGACCCAAAAAATGGATGTAGTGGACACCTATTTCGGTACCGAAGTAAAAGATCCATACCGTTGGCTGGAGGATGACAGATCCGACGAAACCGCAGCTTGGGTTAAAGCTCAAAACGAGGTTACTTTTGACTACTTAGACAAGATTCCTTATAGGAATAAGATTAAAATTCAGCTTGAAGAGATATGGAATTACGAGAAAATTGGTGCACCGTTTATTGAAGGTAATTATACTTTTTATTTTAAAAATGACGGTCTGCAAAATCAACATGTGTTGTATAGAAAAGACAGTAATGGAAACGAAGAAGTGTTTCTTGATCCCAATGAATTCTCTGAGGATGGAACTACATCTTTGGCAGGCTTAGCTTTCTCAAAAGATAGTAAAACTATAGCTTATGCAATTTCGGAAGGTGGGAGCGACTGGAGAAAAGTGATTATTATGGATGTTGAATCCAAATCAATCTTAGGTGATACACTTATAGATATTAAGTTTAGTGGACTCTCATGGAAAGGCAACGATGGGTTCTACTATTCAAGTTATGATAAGCCAACCGGCAGCGAGCTTTCTGAAATGACCGACCAGCATAAGTTGTATTATCATAAACTGGGTACTCCACAATCGGAAGACAAAGTAGTTTTCGGACACGACGTGAAAAGACGATATGTGGGTGGCAGTGTAACGGAAGATGATAAATATTTAATCATAACTGCTGCTAATTCTACATACGGGAATGAGCTGTATCTAAAGGATCTTACTAATCCTAATAGTAGTATAATTACATTAGTAGACAACTATGACAATGATCATTATTTAATTGATAATGTGGGAGATAAGTTATTAATCATGACCGACAAGGAAGCTCCCAACGGTAAAATTATTACTGCAGATGCTAAGAATATATCAGCTCCATGGGTAGATTTTATACCTGAGTCTGAAAATGTGTTATCCCCTTCAACCGGTTCCGGATATATATTTGCACATTACATGAAGGATGCAATTTCGCAAGTAATGCAATATGATTATGAGGGTAATCTTATTCGTGAAGTAGAACTGCCGGGTGTGGGTACCGTTGGAGGTTTTAGTGGTAAGAAAGAAGATTCTACCCTCTATTTCTCTTTTTCTAATTATATTACTGCAGGCACCATTTACTCATACAACCCCGATGCAGGAAACGCAGAGGTGTATGAAAAACCGGAAGTTAAATTTAATGCCGATGAATACGAATCTAAACAGGTTTTTTACACTTCTAAAGATGGTACAAGAGTTCCTATGATTATATCCCACAAAAAAGGTGTTAAACTAAATGGAAAGAATCCTACCATTCTTTACGGCTACGGAGGTTTTAATGTAAGCGTGACCCCCGGGTTTTCTGTTACCAATGCAGTTTGGATGGAAAATGGCGGAGTTTATGCTGTCCCCAATATTAGGGGTGGAGGTGAATATGGTAAAGAGTGGCACGATGCAGGAACTCAAATGCAAAAACAAAATGTATTTGACGACTTCATAGCTGCAGCCGAATATCTTATTGAAGAAGGTTTTACTTCACCGGATTATCTCGCAATACGAGGTGGTTCAAATGGCGGACTGTTAGTTGGTGCATGTATGATTCAACGTCCCGATTTATTTAAAGTTGCCCTACCTGCGGTGGGAGTTTTGGATATGCTTCGTTATCATACCTTCACCGCAGGAGCAGGATGGGCATTTGATTATGGAACAGCAGAACAGAGCAAGGAGATGTTTGAGTATCTTTTGGGTTATTCACCCGTTCATAATGTTACGCCGGGAGTGGAATATCCTGCAACACTAATTACTACAGCCGATCATGACGACAGAGTAGTTCCTGCACATAGCTTTAAGTTTGCCTCAGTGCTACAAGAGAATCAAGGCGGAACGAATCCGGTACTTATACGGATTGACGTTAATGCAGGTCATGGACAGGGGAAACCGTTATCCAAAACAATAGAAGAGAATGCCGACATACAGGCTTTTACTCTATTTAATATGGGTATAAATAAACTATAGAAGTAAAATGGAAGGGGCCATCTGATGATGGCTTCTTTTATTTCTGTTTTACAGTACTGAGCATATCCTCAGCAAGTTTATGAGTCGTAATAGGCTTAATAGATTTCAATAGACCTATTCGGTTAAATAGATTTATTACCTTCACTCCCAATATTTCCATTTTCCTATCACTCCCTTCCCTAATAAGCGATGGAGGATTAAAGATATACAATTCGGGAAAACCCAGTTTACTTACATCTTCATCCAGTTTACCTTTCATACGGGAATAAAAGAAGGGAGAGATAGAAGAAGCATTCATTGCAGAAACTAACACATAACACCCTACTCCATTTTGTTTAGCCGTTTTGGCAAATAAATATTGATAATCGTAATCTACCTTCCATTGAGCTTTTTTGCTGCCTGCATCTTTAAGAGTAGTTCCTAAACAAGAAAACATAACATCTCCATTCACAAGATGTTTCCACTCCTCAGGCTTATCAAAATTGATAATATGAACTGTAAGTTTTGAATGATTAAGTACCGGTTCTCTTCTTACAAAGATATCTACACTCTTTACTTCACTATCTTCAAGCAATAGTTTCAGAAGGTCGCTCCCTGTTGCACCGGTGGCACCTAATAATATTGTTTTCATTGCAAATTCCCTCAAGTTATTTTAGTGGGAGTGTACAAAAATTACTTCAACGGAAAGCTCACAGAAAGATGCTTATCACTTCTTACATAAGTAGAAATCACTTCAGCATTTAGTGTGGAGGCACTCTCAGCAACAGTAATCTGCTGAATGGAACGCGGATGTAAAATAACATGTCTCGACGAATTACCATCGATAAGAGTCATTTCAAAATAGAGATCACTGTTATTACGCAACTCACGGTAATTTATTTTGTCTCCATTTTTATTCTCTTCGGTGTAGTGAGTAGGTCGCAACTCCACACAAGAATTGAAAAGTGCAAGTACATTTTCCTCTTTACCAATCAGATATTTACTTGCCCAGGCAACAGTTCTTCCTGCATCCAAGGCTTCTCTTATAGACTCAGGTGTACGCTCTTCTGCCATTACCAAAGTCATAGTACGGTGCACGTAATCTTTGCTTAAGTCATAATCGTGTGCTATAAGATTATGGATATCAGTACTTCCCATAACGGTTAAGCCTTTATCTACACACCAGTCGAGTGCTTTCATATGAAATCCAAATCCGTTGATGACTTCAATTCCGTGTAGTGCATTATTTTTATGCAAATCATCCACGAAAGGAATCCAATCGTAAGAGCCTTCAATATTAGGTTTCCAACCTGGATGATTCCAAAATATAAATGCATCCTGATCTGCAGCTTTCATCACCGCTTCTCTGTCGAATTCGTTGGTTTTTCTATCTTCAATATATTCTGATGCATCACCTATAAAGATTGCATTAAAATGCCCCGGAGGTGTCCCGCGTGTAACTTCAGTGCCTTTTATAAGTATAAGGTTGCTCTTTGCTGCGCTCTCTTTTAAAAATTCGTAGCCACGGTTATGATCAACCTTTACATCATTTTTATGTGGAGTGTATTCGATATGATCTGTAATTGCGTATGAGTCGATTCCCTCTTCCCATGCTTCCTGATTGCGAACATTGGGCCATACATGTCCGTCAGAAAAAACGGTATGCATATGGAAGTCGCACTTTAACACCTGGTATTTACCTACGTTTGGTATAATTACGTTTTCTCTGTAGATAGGACGTCTGTGTTCATCCAGATATTTCATACCGGGCACTTCTCTTCTTTGTCCAAAAGCAATTATCGGTATTAGTAGTAGGCCGATAAATAATAAATTCTTAGTTCCTAAGCATTTCATATAAATGTTGTTTTTATGTATTAACTTCTGCAAATTAAAAAAAATATTCGATATACCCGACACAATTTACTCTATAGTTTATTGATCATTAAACTAAAGCATTTATAGTGTTGTTATAAAAGTTGAATATATTATAACCTATTTTTTATATAAATTTGCATTGCATTATTTGACTTAGTAAAATAATTAAATGAAAAAACTTCTCTCCATAACGTCATTAATTATTCTATGCGTATTTGTTCTTAACGCCCAATTACAAGAACATGCACCTCAGCGAAAAAAAGTAGGTGTGGTACTTAGTGGTGGTGGAGCTAAAGGTTTTGCACATCTTGGTGTTTTAAAGGTTCTGGAGGAAGTTGGTATACCAATTGATTATATTGCCGGTACCAGCATGGGTGCTATTGTGGGTGGTTTGTATTCATTAGGGTACGATGTTGATATGATAGATTCATTAATTCAGAAACAAGACTGGAATCATTTGATGAGTGACGATGTTTATAGAATTCACACCCCCGCTTTTCAACGAAATATAAGAAACAGGTATGTGGTTTCTTTACCATACGAACTTCCTTTCGGAGATAAATCAGGTGGTGTAACTCTTCCTCAGGGTGTATATTCCGGACAAAACATTTACAATCTGTTTCTAAATTCAACTTTAGGTTATCATAAAAATATCAGTTTTGACGATTTACCGATACCGTTTGGTTGCATCTCTGCTGATGTTAGAACAGGTGAAGAGATTGTTATGAGGGAAGGTAATCTTGCAGAAGCAATCAGAGCAAGTATGGCTATACCCGGATTGTTTACACCGGTTGAAAAAGATAGTATGTTACTTATTGACGGAGGGGTTGTAAATAATTATCCTGTTGATTTAGTTAGGAGTATGGGTGCTGATATTGTAATTGGGGTAACTTTCCCACTCGATGAAAAAGAAATTGAGAAGAATAAAGGGAGTATATCAGAAATTACACGACAGATATGGAATTTTATTGGTCCGGAAAAACATAAGAGAAATGTTTTGGATACTGATATTTTAATTACACCCAATGTTTATCCATACGGTATGCTCGATTTTCAAAAACCTGCAATTGATTCTATTATCTTACGTGGTGTGACTGCTGCAAATTATAATCAAAATAAACTCATTGAACTTAAAAACTCGCTCGTAATTAAAAATAAAGAGGAACCCGCTACAAAAAAAACTAATCCATACCTTAATTTAGATTCTCTGAATATTGGTAATATAATTGTAGAAGGCATCTCAACAGAAGAGAGAAGTTATCTTGATAGGTGGATAGATATAGAAAATAACATTGTTACGAGAGAAGAACTTAACGAAATAGTAGCAAAAATTTATGGAAGCGGTATGTTCAACAGAGTCTATTACCGACTTGAAGGGCACAATCCTTTTGATCTGATCTTCTCAGTTGAAGTAAAAAAGTCTAACCGACTAAATTTAGGTATACATTTCGATAGCAATGATATGGCTGCAATTCTTGCAAATACAACACTAAGGTTAAATAGTTCGCTCAATTCTATGTTTGACATAACTACTCGTTTAAGCAAAGATCCATATCTTATGATAGATTATTCAATAAACAGAGGAATCTTTTACAAAGGGGGTATCAGCTACAAGATAAGTAAAAACGATTTGAGTTTCTTTGACAAAGGTGAGTTATCCTATAATTTAGGACTTACCAGAAATTCTCTCAAACTAATCTTCTCTGAATTTTACTTTGGTAATACAATGTTGCACTTGGGAGCACAAATGGAACATTTCCATTTTTACAAAGCTTTTGGAAGTATCTTCGAGACCCCTCAAACGGAACTCATAGATCAGCTTTATTTCAATTATATGCTAAACGGAGTATATGATAATCTAAACAAGAATTATTTTCCTACATCAGGTCAATATTTTTCTTTTCAATACTCTATACACACTGATAATTTTGTTAAATTGAAAGATGAGGCACCATTAAGTGTGCTGAACATGAACTTCTTTAAACCTTTGGCTTTAAATGAGAAAATATTTATAACACCACACGTAGAAGCACGGTATATTCTGAACGACAGTGTTCCATATATGTATAGAAATCTGGTTGGGGGAAGGACTAACGGGCACTACATGCCACAGCAGATATCATTACAAGGCTCTGTGGGTATGGAGTTTTTGGAAAATATGGTTCTTTCCGGAGATGTAATGTTTCATTACAATTTTTTAAACAATAACTATCTGTATACTAACTTTAATTTCACAGT
>DATGMV010000216.1:0-17933 GCA_035307185.1 Fermentimonas sp.
AAATAGTAGTTAAGAGTGAGCTTCATATTTTCTATTAACTCAAGCGTACCTCTTATATCTAAATCAATTCCCGACTGGTTGTATGCTTTTGCATCAGTTATATCAATACCATTGTTGCTTAGTTCATCCACATCGTAGAAATTCTTTTTCAGACGAATTGAGATATTTAATGGAGACCATATATTTGAATTAATCATTCCTCCTATGTATGAGTGTGTCAGCGTACCATAAATTGGTTTTAGCGTTTCCATAAATGGTCCATTAGTACCTTCATCAATAATATCTCTTCCATTTAATACAAGAAAGTGTTCGTCTTCAGTTTTTTTATATCCACCAAATATATCAAATCTAAATCCGCTGAGTTCACCTATCTTTGTTCCTGCTTCTAAATCTATATGTGTAAACGATTCTCTAACAGGATTAGATGTGAGGAAGTATCTGGTCTCTTCCATTATATCGGGGAGGGTATTGTGTTTAAATCCACCGTGTAGTTTAGCATATATTGAAGATCGTTCTGTTACCCCCCATTTAAGTTCTACATTTGGAACAACCCTTATTTTAGAATTCTCTGCATTTTGAAATAATACATCTACACCAAGTTTAGCGTGTGTGTTATTACTTCCAAATAGGATATATGGCGCAGCATTAATCAGAAAGTAATTATCAACATCTCCATTATATAGAGCTGTTATTAAAGTCCCGTCTACGCCAACTTTACTGTTACCCCTAAATGGTTTGTCCAGACCTACCATTGCGTGTATTTGATTTCCCTTCATCCAGTCGTACTGTGGTGTTTCGCTTTGCTTAGTAGTAAAGTTTTTGAAATCTATAGAACCTCTATAGTTTAAAAAATCTGATTCAGCAGATTCTACTTCAACTTTTGCGTTAAGTAGTCCATAGCTATTCTTCTCGTTATCAAAATATCTTTCATGCTCAAAAGGGTTCCCATAGTAATTAAACTTAGAGTTTAAATATGAGAGTTGCATATTAAGTTTTAGCGATTCTGCTAAGTGCAAGTAGCTTAACTTACCAAGGTTATCCATCATGTATGCGGTGTTGCTGTTATTGCCAACGCCGTCTACAGATTCCTGTAAGTAGCTTATATCGCCATTAGTTGAGTTGTGTAAAAAGTTAAATGAGAGGTTGTGTTTGTCGTTATCAACCAGTCTGTAGCCAAATGCTCCATTAAGATTTGCATAGTTACCTGCATTAAAGAAAAGGTATCCCTTGTTTGTACTGAATGGAATATCAGTCATTATATTTCCAGGTTGAGGTAATGCAATCTCTATAGGTGGGGTTACTCTGCCTGCCCAAGTTGAGTAGTTGGTATTTGCCTTTTGTACAGTAGGCTCACGCAAAGCGGGCAAAGTGTTTATTTTGTCAGCATCCATAAGCGTTGGGTTGAATTCACGCTCAAGTTCCATTTGCCTCCTCAATAATGAATCCTGTGTTTGGGCAAATAGTCCGGTTGACATTGCCAATACTGCTATTATAACAAATGTTTTCTTCATATTTAGTTATTTCAGTTTTGTAATTGATTGTTTCAACGAAGTCTTTCGTTAATCATCTGTTGGATATCAGCCTCGCCTCCCTTGTAGTTGTTTTTGAGACTTTCGATGTATTGTTTTGCTTGGAATTCGTCACCTTTGGCCATATATGTATCTGATAATACTATCATTGAGCGAGCCATCCAATACTGATGAGGAGTACCCTTTTGCATGAATTCTTTTACCTGTTCTTCTGCTCTATCATAAGACTTCCAGCGATAGAAGATATCGGCTAATATATACTGAGCTTCGGCACCATAAACACTACGTGTGTCATTGGAGATAAATTGGAAGTCTGCAATTGCGTTATCGGTTTCATTTACCTGCATATATGCCTTACCACGTAAATATCTTGTTTCTGTAACTGCTTCGGGTGAAAGGTTGCTATTTGCCAATAGTTCGGTTGCAGCCCTTGCTGCTTCATGATAGTTCCCCAACTGAGACTGTGCCCTTACTACACCCATTTGCCCTAACTGTTTGTTGGTGGCATTTCTTGCCGAATTTGCCAGTCGAGAGTAATCCGCAAGTGCTTGTCTTAAATTGCCATTTTTATACTCAGTCTCAGCGGTATAGATCAGTGCATTATCTAAAAATCTGATGTTTCCTGCATCAATTACCCTTCTGAAGTGTGAAAGCGCTTGATCTTTATTTTTATTTTCATCTGCTATGACCCCTAAATAATAATGGGCATCACTACTGTATGCTCCATTTGGGTAGGTTTGCAAATATCTTGTCATTGCAGATTGTGCATCAGTTCGATTTCCTCTCATATATACACTTTCAGCAGCAAGATAAGTAAGCGAATCTTGTTTAGAAGTTGTAATTCTAAGTCCACCTGGAAGAGCATTTGCATAGTCGACATAAGACTGTATATCATTCATATCTCTATATACCGTTTCCATAGATATTAATGCATTTCGTGCATCATCAGATCCGGGGAAATTAGAAATTACACTTTTATAAGCATTTATACTTTGTTGATAATTGCCGGTGTTATAGTATAGTTGTCCCAATTGCACACCTCCCTGACTTGCGAGGGGACTTTTTGGGAAATCATTGAGAAGTCGCTGCAAAACAGCGATAGCTTCAACCTCTCTATTGAGCATTGTTAAGGCGCGACTTTTTTCATAAAGTGCATCATCAAAATATTGTGAGTTGGGGTATCTGCTCATTAAATTGTCTAATGCGTTTATTTTACCCTGAAAGTTGTGCTGTAAACCTAATACAAATGCACGTTGGTATGCTGAATAATCTGCAGCTGAAGGATTTACATCTGCTGCTTGAGAGTAGTATCTTTCTGCATCACTGAAATTGCGATTGAAATAATAGCTGTCACCAATTCTGTTAAGTGCATCGGCATACTCGCTTTTTTTTCGGTCTGTCTCTGCAGAGATGTAACGTTGAAATGCTTCAACTGCCGGTTTATACTGTTGCTGTTTGAAGTGAGAGTAACCCAAGTTGTACCAACCAAGAGCCCAGTTTGCATCAGCAGAAGTTGCATTTTGTGTAAATTGTCTGAAATCACTAGTAGCGTTGGCAAAGTTTCCCATTCTGTAGTAGGCTTCTCCCCTCCAGTATAGAGCGCTGTTACGTGCATTACTGTTAATATTACCTATAGCAATGCTGTTGTTGAAATTTTGTATAGCATCAGTCATATTACCGTTGATGAATTCTTGTGCTCCCAATTGAAATAGAACCATCTGTTTAGCTTCTAAAATACGATTTGCAGGGTTGTTTATACGATTCATTGCATTTAAAGCTGCACGATAGTCTTTAGTTGTTAAGAAGGTTTCAGCAAGAATATCATTAACCTGATCTCTATACTTTGAGTTTGGATACTCCCTTAAGAAGTTTTCAAACAGAGTAATAGATTCACTAAAAACAGAGAAATTAGTTTCATGAGCCAGAAGCGCATAATTAAACATTGCTGTTTCTCTAACCTCAGTATTGTAGTTTACTCTTGATGCTGCTTCAAATGCCATTTGTGCCTGTTGTTTTTGATTGAGCTTAAGATAGGTTTGTCCCAACTGAAGCTGTGCATTTTGAGTAAGCTCATCTGAATCGCCCACCGATTGCTGAAACATTTTCAATGCCTCACTATACTTACCTGTCTCAAAATATGATAAACCCATAAAGTATGCATCTCCACGAAGTGGTTGATCTGCAACATACATATACCTTTCATAATAAGGTATTGCTCGTGTTGGCTGACCCAAGCGGTAGTAACTATTTCCGAGTATTCTATATAATTCAGTATTGTGAATGCTGTGAGGATATCTATCTATAAATGCTGTAGAAAGATTGATTGACTCTTGAATTCTACCATCAAAGAAAGAAGCTTGTGCAGTATAAAAAGCAATTTCTTCTTCGTACTCAGGATGATTCCTTAATCTGTTGAAGCGTTGTAAAGCGCTGTTGTAGTTGCCATTAGAGTATTCTATGTATCCAAGGTAAAAATCTGCGGCGTCGCGATATTTAGAGCTGTTTTGAGACAGCAAACCAAAGTATCTTGTAGCCTCCTCCATATTTTGCAGTTGCAATTGTGTATAAGCACTTCTGAAACTATAATCTTCCTGTTCCGATAGTGTCAGGTAATCTAAATCAGCAATGTTGAACCAGAGTAAAGCCTTGTTCCACTCTTTGTTTTTGAAATAGTGTGATGCAACAAGAAAGTTTATCTGATTGATATGAACTGTTTCGGGATATTCTTCAAGAAACTCTTTCATAATCAAATCACTGTTTTCATTGCCCATACGAAAAGCCGACACAGCAATCATATACGCTGCCTCCTCCTGCAGGAGTTTATCCTTACTCTCATACGAAAACTGTTGTAACAGATCAATAGCACCTGTCCAATTACCTCCAAGGAACATTTCCTTACCCTGATTATACAGAAGATCGGGTTTTGAGTTGTATTCCGATTTTTGAGCGAATGAAACCTGCACTAATAGAGCAAGTGTAAATATTAAAATAATTCTTCTCATGTGTTTAAGTATAAATAGGATATTCTAAGTTTTGATTAATTTCTCAATGCCCTTTCTAACTGATATCAAACCGAAATCAGATGGGTTTAGTTCATTCCTTCCAATAAAAAATAACTCTGATACATCGTCCTGTGCTTTCAGCTGACTGAAGTCATCTACTCTGCATTTGAAGAACATATCAACTGTGTGGACTTCAAAACCGGAGTATAAATAAATATTTGGTATTGAGAAGAGATAATGCATAGATGATATTTTTAGTTGGGACTCTTCTTGTACCTCTCTGTAAACAGCCTCTTCGGCAGTTTCATACATGTCTATAAATCCACCGGGAAGGTCTAAAGTGCCTTTTTCAGGCTCTTTTGCTCTGCGTGCAACCAGTATTTTACCTTCTCTATTTTCAATTATGGCTACTACTGCTGCTGCAGAGTTAAAGTAATATGTGAACCCGCAATCAGTACATGTTTTGGACTTTTCGTTATTCTCATTGAAATATGATGAGCCACATTTAGGACAAAAATAAAATTGACTCAGGGGATGTTTCATTGAGTTTTACTGTTTCTTCATTTCAACAATGTGGGTCTTTGGCAACACACTGTTTCTTTTATCAACTGCAGCAATAACATTGTCGGCAAGATCACTAAAAGCCATTCCTGTTACTGTGTCGCTGTTTAGAGCTACAGGTTTGCCATCGTCACCTCCTTCTCGAATACTTTGTACTACAGGTATCTGACCCAGTAATTGGTAACCCTGTTCTTCTGCAAGTCTTTTGCACCCTTCTTTACCAAAGATATAATATCTGTTTTCCGGTAGTTCGGCAGGAGTGAACCACGACATATTCTCAACCAGTCCAAGTATCGGTACATTCACTTTGTCGTTTGTAAACATATTAATCCCTTTGCGTGCATCGGCTAACGCTACCTCCTGAGGTGTGCTAACTATAACTGCTCCTGTTATTGGGAGAGTTTGCACAAGTGTCAGATGAATATCACTAGTACCGGGTGGAAAGTCAATTAAAAAGTAATCAAGTTCACCCCAGTCGGCATCTCCTATTAATTGCTTTAAAGCATTACTCGCCATTGCTCCACGCCAAACTACAGCATCATCTTTGTTTACGAAAAATCCAATTGAAAGCATCTTAATTCCATAGTTTTCAATTGGAACTATTAGATCACGTCCATCTTTTTTCTCAAGTTCAGGTGCTGAGCTTTCAACATTTAGCATTTTGGGTATAGAAGGACCAAATATATCTGCATCAAGTAACCCGACTTTGTAGCCTTTCTGTGCTAAGGCAACAGCAAGGTTTGTGCATACAGTGCTTTTTCCTACTCCACCTTTGCCTGAGGCCACTGCTATTATATTCTTTACACCCGGAAGAAGTTCCGGCAACTGAGGTCTTGGTGCTTGTTTCGATTTAACAGATATATTGCCAACAATATCTATGTTTTTATCAACTGATAAAATTGCTTGTTCAGACATCTTTACAAGTGATTTGATAAATGGATCGTTTATCTTTTCCGTAATTAGTGAGAAGCTAACTTTCATTCCATCTATTTTGATATCATCTTCTATCATACCGGCAGTTACTATGTCTTGTCCGGTTCCGGGGTATCGCACATTTTTAAGTGCATCCAATATTAGTTGTGGATATAATGCCATTATATTATTTTTATCTGTTTTTTATCCCAAGTTATCAAAGCTTATATTTTATTTTCGATCCTGCGTCTTCTACCGAAGCTTCTATATTCGTCTTTTTCAATCTCCACTTCAGGTTCAACCCACTCTTTATCTTTTAGGCATATAAACTTTATATATTTTATGTTTAAACCTCTTTCGAGCCACTGTTGTTCATAGTAAGTCTGAATGCCGAGTATTTCATCTTCAGGATTCGAACTGTATAGATCTTGTGTATCGAACATTATCTTAAGATTATTAGCTTCAATCATCTCCTTAGTATAGCTATATAGAAAATTACTATCTGTTTTCAGATGTACAAATCCGTCCTTCTTCAAAATATTGCTATACTCTTTCATGAACCGGGTTGAAGTGAGGCGCTTATTTGTTTTTTTCATTTGTGGATCAGGAAATGTAATCCATATTTCTGAAATTTCATTTTCAGAGAAAAAGTTATTAATAAGCTCTATGTGTGTACGAATGAATGCTACATTTTTTAGATTTTCATTAACTGCCTGTGTAGCACCGGTCCACATTCTTGCACCCTTAATATCTATACCTATAAAGTTCTTATTGGTGAATTTGCCGGCAAGACCTACTGTATACTCTCCTTTGCCGCATCCTAACTCTAAGATGATAGGATTATCGTTTTTAAAGTATGTATTCCATCTTCCTTTCAATGGGAAGCCTTCAACTTTGAGTTTCTCAAAGGGAAGTTGGAATACATTATCATATGTGGCCATTTCGGCAAATTTGGTCAATTTGTTCTTTGCCATCAATATATATATCAAAAATAGTTCTATAAATGTACATAACAAAAGTAATATTTATATGTTAAAAAGCGAAACTTTTATCAATCAATCAATACTAATTATAAATATCATTATTGTTTCATGGTATGGTTTAAAAAATATTATATCTTTGCTATTAATGTGATTATCATTTTATCAAAGACCAAATAAAACATCATAAATCAAAAACTTAATTTTATGCAAGTGAATGACATAATGACTCAACTTGAAACGAAGCATCAGGGAGAGCTGGAATATCTACAAGCAGTTAGAGAGGTCTTAATATCTATTGAAGAAGTTTACAACCAGCATCCTGAATTTGAAAAGGCAGGTATAGTAGAGCGTATAGTGGAACCAGACCGTATTTACACATTCAGAGTGCCTTGGGTTGATGATAACGGTAAGGTACATGTTAATATTGGATATCGCGTGCAGTTCAATGGAGCAATTGGTCCATATAAAGGGGGGATAAGGTTTCATCCTTCTGTTTCACTTTCATCTCTTAAGTTTTTGGGCTTTGAGCAGACATTCAAGAATGCACTAACTTCACTTCCAATGGGGGGTGGAAAAGGTGGCTCAGATTTTAACCCTAAAGGTAAATCACAAGCTGAGGTAATGAGGTTCTGTCAATCTTTTGTGTTGGAACTATGGAAAATAATCGGACCCGACACTGATGTACCTGCAGGTGATATTGGAGTTGGAGCAAGAGAAGTAGGTTATATGTACGGAATGTACAAAAAATTGGCCAGAGCGCATACAGGTACTTTTACAGGTAAAGGAATTTCTTATGGAGGTTCTTTGTTGCGTCCCGAAGCTACCGGATTTGGTGCATTATATTTCGTTCAGAAGATGTGTGATGAGTTTCATATTTCTCTTAGAGGTAAAACGATTGCAGTTTCGGGATTTGGTAATGTTGCATGGGGAGCTGTTACAAAAGCAACTGAATTAGGTGCAAAAGTAGTTGCTATTTCAGGACCCGACGGATATATTTACGATCAGGATGGAATAAATACACCCGAAAAGATAGCTTTTATGCTTGAACTACGTAATTCCGGTGAGGATATAGTAGCACCATACGCAGAGGAGTTTCCTCGTTCACAGTTTATTCCTGATAAAAAACCTTGGGAATGTAAAGTTGATATTGCATTACCATGTGCAATTCAAAATGAATTGAATCTTGAAGATGCAAAGACTCTAAAAAAGAATGGGGCTTTACTTGTTGCTGAAGTATCAAACATGGGTTGTACTGCAGAGGCAGTAGATTTCTTTATTGAAAACAAGATGTTATTTGCACCAGGTAAAGCAGTTAATGCCGGTGGTGTGGCATGTTCCGGATTGGAAATGACACAAAATGCAATGCATATATCGTGGAGCAACGAAGAGGTTGACAGGTGGTTGCACCAGATAATGAGCAATATTCATATCCAATGTGTAGCATATGGTAAAAATGGCGATTATATCAACTATGTAAAAGGAGCAAACATTGCGGGCTTTATGAAAGTAGCAGATGCAATGATGGCGCAGGGGGTTGTTTAATCAACCTCCTTAATAGCTAAACTTACAAAACTTACAATGACTCCATTTCTATATAAAGTAGCTGAACTTTTTTATTTACAATATGGATCTGAGATATACAAACATACGTTCGTGTTCCCAAATAGGCGAGCGGCTATGTTTCTCAGGAAGTACCTAACGGAAATAGCCGGAAAACCACTATTTTCACCTACCGTACTTACAATTCAAGAACTATTTGCTTCACTATCATCTTATAGACAGATTGACAGAATTGAAATGCTTGTAATACTCTACAAGCATTTTAAAAGAATTAGCGGATCAGAGGAGTCGTTTGATGATTTTATCTTTTGGGGTGAAATGCTAATCAGCGATTTTGATGATGTTGATAAACATCTTGTAGATGCGAAACAGTTATTTGTTAATGTACATGATTTCCGTTCTCTTGATGATGATCTATCTCATCTTGATGAGAAGCAAATTGAGGCTATGCGACGTTTCTGGAATAATTTTATGCCTGTAGAAGGAAGTGAAACCAAACAGAAATTTCAAGAAACATGGAAGATACTTTTCGATTTATATTCCTACTTTAAAAAAGAACTTCATGATAAGAATTGTGCATATGAGGGAATGATCTTTCGTGATGTTGCAGAACGGGCAATTAAGAAGGAGTTGAATTTTACCAATAATGAAAGTTATATATTCGTTGGTTTTAATCTGTTAAGTCCCTCTGAATATAAACTGTTTAATCATCTTCAAAATATAGGAGTTGCTGATTTTTACTGGGATTATGAATCGCCTTTAATATTAGATGAAAATAATAGAGCTTCATATAAAGTGAAGGAAAACATTAGATTGTTTCCATCAAAGTTTCAACTTAAACAGGAATCACATCAAACATCAAATGCAAAACTACAAACTGAAGAATTAAATACTCATTGGGAAGACATTGAAGTTCGATCAGATTACAAGAAAAATAAACAAACTAAGCCAAACATAGAGTTAATTGGTGTGCCATCAGGAGTAGGACAAGCTAAACATGCTTCTCATATCCTTTCTGATCTTATAAAAAATAAAAACATACCCGATCCAAATGAAGCTATAAACACAGCAATAATACTACCCGATGAAAACTTGCTATTGCCGGTCATTTATTCAATTCCGAATGAAATAGGTAAAATAAATGTTACGATGGGCTATAGTCTCTCTCATTCTTCCATTGCCGGTTTAATGGAGCATATCTCATTGTTGCAACAAAACCAGAGAAGATGGAATAATGAACCTGCTTTTTATCACAGATATGTGAAGTCGATTTTAAATCATCCTCTCATTTCATCGTCGGCTAAGACCGAAGCAGATGATTTGAAAAATCACATACTTAAATTTAATAGGATAGTAATACCTATTTCTGAAATTACTGATAATCCACTCCTAAAGAAGATTTTTAAAACAGTTTCTCACTGGAGCGAAGTTACAGACTATTTACATGAGATACTCTCACATATTTATAATTCACTTACTTCAGTAAGGCATTCTAAGTTTGAGTCTGATTCTTCATTCGAAGGGGAAAACTTAAGAAAAGATATGAAAGATGACTTAAAGAGTGGCTTAATTGAAGAGGAGGATAAAAAATATAGCAACCAAACAGACTTAGAAAGAGAATTTATAGTACAATACTATAAAACTGTAACGAGCTTAGGCGATCGCCTGAACGATGTTTCAGCTATGTCTATAGAAACCTACTTTCGTCTTTTAAGAAAACTTACTCGCGGAATAAGTGTACCTTTTAGTGGAGAACCATTATCAGGTTTGCAAATAATGGGTGTGCTTGAAACTCGAGTTGTCGACTTTGATAATCTTATAATCATGTCGATGAATGAAGGGGTATTCCCCATAAAAAAATCATTAAACTCCTTTATCCCGTTTACATTAAGAAAAGGATTTGGATTGCCAACATTTGAACAACAGGATAGTACTTATGCTTATCATTTTTATCGAATGATTAGTCGTGCTAAAAATGTATATATGCTTTATGATACACGAACCGAAGGATTGCAAACTGGCGAAGTAAGTCGATATTTTTATCAAATTAAATATCTGTATCATAACATGTTTAACATAAAAGAAAGGGTTGTTGCTTATGATGTTTCGGCGCCAGTAAATACTCAAGTTGCTGTAGATAAAAGTACAGAAGTATTGAGTTTGCTAAACAAGTATCGTGCCGGTGGAGAAAAATGGTTGTCTGCATCATCTGTAAACACATATATAGATTGTCCGTTAAAGTTTTATTTTACTGTTATCGAAGGATTATCAGATGAGGACGAAGTGCAGGAGACAATAGAATTTGATGTATTTGGTACCATATTTCATAGATTAATGGAGATAATCTATAAACGATACATAAACCAGACAGTTACGCCTGATGTGCTTTCGTCAATTATTAAGGACGATGCTTACTTAACAGATATGCTTGAAAAAGCATTTGCAAAATTTTATTTTAAAGATGAAGAAAATCAACGTCCACTTGTTGGTCAATATTTTCTTATAGGTGAAATTCTCAAAAGTTATGTAAAACAAACATTGGAGACAGACAAGAAATTTACTCCGTTTATATACTTAGACTCTGAATATAGATTCAACCAACATTACGAAGTCAATGAAAATTTAAAAGTTAATTTCAAAGGGAGTATCGACCGAATAGACAGAGTAGGAGATTCTTTTCGTATAATCGATTATAAATCTGGGGAGGGTGAAACATCTTTTAAAGATATGCCTCAACTGTTCGATTCCTCAAAGAACAAAAGACCATATCAGATATTACAAGTTTTCATATATGGACATTTTTATTTGCTTGAAAATCCAGTTGTAAAGATATCTCCAGCAGTTTATTATTTGAGATCTATCTTTAAAGAATCTAATCCTACAGTAAGTTATAATAAACACCCTATTGAGGACTTATCTGTTTATATAGCTGAATTTAAAGAGATGTTTGATGAGGTTATAGAAGAGATATTCGATCCAAAAACCCCTTTCTCACAGACTAAGAATGAGAAAAACTGTACATGGTGTCCATTTAAAGAGGTTTGTGGAAGATAGTATATATGTCAAGATTGTGAGTTTTCGGTTAGTCTTCAATTGAATCGAATGACGAACTCTATTATATAACTATTGTCATTTTATATTGTAGTACCAATTTCAAAACGTAGAGTAACCCAATGAGTTGCACCTTCAAAGTCTAAAATGTCTTTTTCATAATTAGGTTTTTGATACTGATATCTTAATCCTACTTTCCTTATCCTGTTAATCTTTCCCGGAGCATATTCATTGTCATTATAACTATAGTCCACTCCAATCCCTACGTTCCATAGGAATGAATTAATTTTTAAAGCAGACAATATAGGATCTGAATTGGCAGTCTTAAGATTAGGTTCAATAAATCCGTATCCTATACCAGCAAAAGGGTATAAACTAATATTGCCACTCTCCAGAATGTTAACTCCAATATTACCTCCAATAAAAGCATGAAGAGCATTAGACCCCGAAGGCCATGTAGTTTCGCTGCCATCATCTAACATAACAACAGGGATATCTCTTGCAAGACTATTATATGAGAATCCTCCGTTAATCATTAAGAACGCTTTCTTGTAATATATATTAATCTCTGTATCTGCAGCAAAACCCGCATCGAAGTTGTTACCTAAACTGCCAGAAGGTGACATTGCTCCCAGACCTACTCCCCAAGAAAATGACCAAGGTGATGGTTCAATAAAATAATTTTGTTGAGAGTGTGTTATTTCTGAATAAAAAATTATTGCTAAAAGCAAGATTATAACTTTAGTTCGCATTTCAAATATTTATATGATTATTATTTACAGTAAGCCTTAGTATTGCATATAAACCCCGATAAATTTGGCTAGTATCTTATTTCTTGTTTTTAATGATAGTGTATCATTTTTAATAGAATAATTATCGGTGTTTTCTAGTACTTTGAGATAATCTTGCTCATAGTTTATATCCCTACAAGCCATGCGGGTGGTAGCTATTTGAGAAAACCTTATTTCTCCTTCCTCACCATAATTCGACTCCACTTTAAATGAACCCATTAGGTTATTGCAACCGGTATTACCATAAACTTTGTTATCTTCTCTTTGTAGAGCTATAAATGGTTCAATATCTCCCTTTTCTGCATTTACAGAAATTTTTTTACCATTCAATTTAACCAACTTCCAATGTTTGTTAATAAGAATATAGTCCACATCAATTTTCTCAATTATATATGTCTCAGGCGGAAAATTATTATCAATCTTATTTCCTTCTGCATCAAGCATAATTAATCGGTTCTCTCCAACTCGATACCAGTTACTCGCACCCTCTTCTCCAAGAGCAAATCTAATCTTACCGCCTGTTTGATCCCACTCAAATGCACCTTCATCAGTAAACTTGTTTTTATCCTCATCAAGATAGTTCAAAATCCTTTTGTATGAATTATCTTCATTTAACTGAATTTCAATAATGATTCCTTCACAATTGGCGCATGGGATTTTTCCTTTATAAACACCCGCCCAATCAACCGCATTTATGCTATTATGCTCTGCCATAAACTCTTTAGACATCTCAAACTCAGCAGAGTTTGAGTTTTCAGTTTGACTTGATTGTTTTCCTGAATTACATGAAACCAATATCACAGATGTAACTGCAAATAATAGAATGTTTTTTTTCATATGGTTTTGAATTATTCTTTGTAAAATTATCATTTTCGGAATAATTATAAGAATCGCTTTACTCCCTCTTACCGCAAATATAAATTATTACTTTAGTATATAGATAGATCCAAGCTTAATTCATTGGTTTTGTGGAAAATATCCTTCTATATAATAGAAATAGTGAGGTCAAAAGCATAATCAATAGTGCTGCATATGCAATTCCATCGGTTACTTTTATACTTTTGGGCTCAAACCTGAATTCAACAGTATGCTCGCCAGCCAGAATAGGTAAAGCTCTCAAAGTATAGTTGGCTCGTAGCATCTCTGCCGGTTCACCGTCTATTGTTATTTGCCAACCTTTAGGATAATAAATTTCGGAAAAGACTGCAAGTTCATCTTTAATAGCATCTACCTCATAAATCATATAGTCAGAATCGTAATCAACCAATTTTATAGTGGATTCCGAAATTGGGTGTGATTGTGATCCTGAATCGGGTTGTGATTCAACATTTGAATCCGGTATAGAACTCAAGTCAAATCCAGTTAAAAGAGATTCAAATTTCTTATCGGCAACTGCTTCTCTGTTTAGATCCAAAGTTCGCAATAGCTCTATTTCTTCATCTGCATTATCTGCAAAGCGGATGTTATCCACAAACCAAGCATTACCCATTGCATATGGGTTTTCTATTGGAATAGAGCCATCCTGTGCAGGTACAATAATCCACTTTGAGTTAAGCATGTTCAATACCTTAAACTTATCGGCATTTACCGAATCCATATTTCCTTGTGAATTATAGATATCTTGCTGAAGTGCCATTATCTCACTTGAGAGATGAACATCTATTAAATCCTGATATCGGCGAAGTTTAGCAGCATGGTAACCGCCAATAACTTTGTGCCAGTATGGTGTTACTCCATCGTTAAACGTGCTGGTTGCTAAGTTTAAAACTCGATAGTATTTTGTTGTATCCTGCAATATATATTCATCCACAGGCGATTTAGTAAACATCTGCTGCTGATCGTTCTTGTGAATAAAATCATTATCATTAAGATATCTTTTATTCACACCCCACATATCCATAATGATTAGAATGATAACACCTGCAACCATATATTCTGCTTTAATCTTCTTCTCTAAAAACAACCAAACCATAAGTGCTCCAACTGTAATAATAAAGAAGCTTCTCCATGCATCGGCTGTGAACATAGAAACCCGCATATCGGTGAGATTTGCAATAAATGGTTGCATGTGTTCAGGAGGAAGAGCTTGTGAAAACGAATGTAACTCAGAAGTTGAGATAAAAGAAGAGAAGAATATCTTTGGAGCAATTGCAAAAAGTAGAGCGAAACCACCTGTTATACCAAGACTAATATATAGTGGCTTCTTGTCTTTTCTTAATATCTCTGGCTTGTTAATCAGCTCTTTCAACGCTAATACAGCAAGTAGTGGAATACAAAACTCTGCAACAACAAGGATAGATGAAACAGCTCTAAACTTGTTGTACATAGGTACAAAGTCTATAAAGAAATCTGTCAGACCCATAAAATTCTTTCCCCATGAAAGAAGAATAGAGAAAATTGTTCCTGCAAGCAGAGCCCATTTTATCGGACCCTTAACAATAAAAAGACCAAGCACAAAAAGTGCAAGAATAAAAGCCCCCACGTAAACAGGTCCCGATGTACCTGGCTGTTCCCCCCAATATTGCCCAATTTGTTGATATATTTGAACATACTCAGGCTTAGCTTTTTTCATAGCACGCTCATTCTCAGCAAGAGGTACTGATGCTCCACCCTTTGTATTGGGAACCAATAGAGTCCAAGTTTCTCCTATACCATAACTCCATGCAGTAATATAATCACGCTCTAACCCGTCGTTTGTGGCATTTTGTGCATCGTGAAAAGTAGTCAATTCCGATTTCCCTCTCATAGTCTCCTTAGAGTATTCATAAGTATGATAGAGGTTACTTGAGTTAGCTGCCACACCAATAATTCCTGCAATGAGCAATACACCGGTAGCTTTGAAAAAGTCAATTGTCTTATTATTGCGTATCGAATCCACAAAAAAGGCAATCACCAAAAAGAGCATTAAAAATAGAAAATAGTAGCTCATTTGGAAGTGGTTTGATGAAATCTGAAATGCTACAAAAATCATAAAAAGGAGTCCGCCTAGTATGTATTTTCTCCTGTAGACATAAATTAACCCCGCAATAGTGGGAGGTATATATGCCAATGTTATGAATTTCCAAATATGACCTGCAGATATTAGTATAAAGAAATAGGAAGAAAAAGTCCATGCTATGGCTCCCAATGCACTTATTAGAGGAGAAGCCCTGAATGATCTCATCAGGATATAAAATCCTAAAAGCATTATAAAAAGAAGGTATACATAATCTGGGAGGAAAAAGGAAAATGCTTTTTTTGCAAAATCTATAGGCTTTGAAGAATCATAAGTTGGACTCATCTGATAAGAAGGCATGCCGCTAAACATCGATAAGTTCCATCTGGATCTTTCCCCATCGTGTCTCTCCATATAATCACGCTGCTCCTGTCCCTGCCCAATGGCTGCAAGAGAGTCGTGCTGAGAGATTACCCTGCCATCAATTACAGCAGGAGCAAAATATAAGAATGATATAAGTATAAATGCCACAATCATTATAAGATCGGGCAAAGAGTTTTTTAATTTACCGGACATATTCATACAATAATTTTCACAAATTTACATTTTATTCCGGTAAATATCTAAATATGAGGAATAGTATTAGCTATGTAGTCTTTCAAAATCTTTTCCCAATAGTAAGCCCCATGCGAGGATAAGCACCATCATTAATTAAGTCGCGTCCACCACCAAAGTAAACTTCTCCTACCCAATTATTTTGAGAAATATATTTCCAGCCGGCGGCGAGTCCAAGTCCTGCCCCCATAACTTTATTTTCTATATCCACTGAAGTGTAACCATCATAATAATCTCCATCTTCATACACATTAAATATACCTCCGTTTGCTTCAATAAAAAAACCTGCACCATACTTCCTTAAGTTCTCAGAATTTCCTCCAAAGAACCATCGTACATAAGGAGAAAAAAGGAAATCAGTTACATATCTGTCTTCCTCAAGAGATACACCCAGTGAAGCACCCACACTTAGATCGGCATTGAGAATGCGCTCGTAAGTGATTTCAGGAAAAGAACCAATGATTGATGTACCAAGATTCAGTTTTAACTCATTTTGAGGCAGGTCTCTTGATAATTTCCAGCCCAAAGCTCTGTATGTCTTTTGAGAAAACATAGAAAGAGTTGTAAAAAGCGCAATAATTAACAATGCATATTTTTTCATACGTAAATTCTTTAATGCTTGAATATCTAATAATTTGACAGATTAGCGACTTTAGTATAGATAAATTAATCTACTTCAGTAACTGTATATTAGATGAAAAATTGTTACATTAGTTGCACTACTTAAGTTAATTTAACTTTGTGTTGTATCCATACCCATGTTTCTTATTCCTACCTTTTTTTATGTTCTATATATCTTATAATCTACAAAACTTGACTACCCGGACTAACCAAACTTGAAGGTTCAACAAGTGAAAGTGTTCCATCTCTGTTTTCTGCCGAAAGTATCATTCCTTCCGAAAGGATACCTCGCATTTTACGTGGGGCAAGATTGGCAATAAAGCACACCTGTTTTCCGACTAATTCTTCAGGGTTTGGATAGTATTCGGCTATCCCAGAAAGAATAGTACGTTGTTTTAGTCCGTCATCAAGTAAGAACCTTAGCAACTTATCTGTTTTTGGAACTTTCTCACACTCAAGTACTGTTGCAACACGGATATCTAGCTTCTCAAAAGTATCAAACTCAATTGTTTCTTTTATAGGTTTGGTCTTCTGTTTCGACTTTTCCTCTGCCTCGTTCGCAATTCTTGTGTCATGAAGCTTTTTAACCTGTGCTTCAACAACATCATCTTCTATTTTTTCAAATAAAAGCTCCGATTGTCCAAGTGGGTGACCTTCCACCATTAGTTCAAAGTTGCCCATGCGATCCCAGCCCAGATTTTCAACCGATATAAACTTACGCAGTTTATCTGCAGAAAACGGTAAGAATGGTTCAATAATAATAGTTAGGTTAGCAGTTATCTGCAAAGCAATATTCAATATTGTTGCTGTTCGTTCCATATCAGTCTTTGCTGTCTTCCAAGGCTCTGCATCAGCCAAATATTTATTACCTATCCTTGCAAGATTCATAGCCTCTTTTTGAGCTTCTCTAAAATGGAAATTATCGAGATTGTACTCAACTGCTGCTTTTACTTTTTTAGCTTCTGCAATCGCATCTCTTTCCAGGTCGGTTAATTCACCCAATGCAGGAACTTTATTATCGAAATACTTATTAGTAAGTACAAGAGCACGGTTTACAAAATTGCCCAGTACAGCAACAAGTTCATTGTTGTTATGTGCTTGAAAATCCTTCCAGGTGAAGTCGTTATCCTTTGTCTCGGGTGCATTTGCTGTTAACGCATAGCGAAGAACATCCTGTTTACCCGGAAACTCTTCAAGGTATTCATGAAGCCATACAGCCCAGTTGCGCGAAGTCGAAATCTTATCACCTTCAAGATTCATAAACTCATTTGCAGGAACATTATCGGGTAAATTATAACTACCTTCGGCTTTAAGCATAGATGGGAATACAATACAGTGGAAAACGATATTATCCTTACCAATGAAATGAATAA
>DATGMV010000217.1:0-5846 GCA_035307185.1 Fermentimonas sp.
TCTATCGTACCACTTTTCAAAGCTATCCTTAAATATTTTTGTGTCAGATGCACTATTATCTACAAAGAATGGAGTATAAATATATGTTCCGAAATGATGATAATCATCTATAAGATTATTATAGGTTTGCCACTCGGGATAACCAAAAAGTCTCAACTGATATTCAGAATTTGACTCCTGCACTTTTTTCAACTCTTCAATAACCCTCCTCAATGTATTAATATCGCCACTTGTTGGTATGATAATATTCTCACCGGTTGTTTTTAGTAAAGTAAGTATAGTACTATCTAAAGTACTTGTTGCGCTAATAGTTTCGTAACGTATACTACTGTTCCTCAAACTGTTTTGAAGCTGTGTGATAAACTCCATTTTATCATTCTGACCGCCGTTAACAAAAACTACATTAGCATTTCTGAAAGTCTGAATAAAAGCATTAGACGCTTTGTCGATCTGTGATTTTTGGAGTGGATTTACCTGAAATATATTTCCATTATTCAATATTTCACCATTGCTTTGTGAGAATGGCACAACATATTTAATATTTCTCTCTTTAGAGAAATCGGAAATTACCCTTATCTGAGCATCATTAACACCACCTATAACAAGATTAAGAGACTGCATTTCCATAGTTTGCAGCAGACTTTCTAACTTTTTTGTGTCGCTACCTTTACCAATTTCAAAAACAAATAATTCAAGATCAGCACCTCTACTTTTCAACTCATTCACAGCAAGTAAGAAGCCCTCGTAATACTCCTGTAGTCTAAGATGCGCACCTCCTGATTCATCTAAGAAAGGGAGTAACAGCCCCACCCTCATCACATCTACTCTCATAGGTGATGTTCTCTGTGTAAGCAACCTGTTTACATTATTTTCCAACTGCTTATTAGTAACTTCAAGAGAGCTTTTCTTCACAGGAATTATCAACTCCATATTTGTTTTCAACCCACCTGCAAGTATTGGATTCACCTCCTGAAGTTTAGATACATCTACACTATACTGTCTCGAAATACTATAAAGAGTTTCGCCTCTGCTAACCTTATGTACGATATCAGTTGTTTGCGATTCAAATGGCTTAATAACCTGATAAGATTCGAAGAATGGAACACGAATTGTTTTACCTATTTGGAAAGTCTCTACAGTTAATCCCGGATTAGCTGCAATTATATCTTCAGGTTTAAGAGAATATGTTCTCGAAACAGAGTAAAGAGTCTCTTTTGGAAGAATTGTATGATAGCGATAATTTTCTTCTTTAACTTCGCTAATAACTCGTCTTTGAGGTATAGTTAACACCTCTCCCACCCCAATTCCTTCTTTTGCTCCGGGATTCAGTCTGTGTATTTCTTCTACAGAAGTATTATACATTCTTGAAATACTGTAGACAGTTTCACCGCTTATAACTGTATGTTTAAAATGAACATTCTGATCGATGGGAGCAGACTGTGACACAGCTGCTACCGATAGATCTGAGGAATTCAAATTGATAGGAATAAGCAACTCTTGTCCACTCTGTAACCCTTGGTTTGAACCTGGATTACTTCTAATTATATCTGCAACAGATACCGAAAATGTGCGTGAAATGGCATACAAACCTTCACCTGCCTGCACCCTATATTTGTAAAACGACTTACCGTCGACAGTAACCGTTTCGTATTGCTCATTTTGTGCATTGGAACTGCTTACAGTAACACAAAACAAAAGAATCAAGGAGAATAAGCTTCTCATTAAAAGAGAATTATACATTATAATCTATGTTTACATTAAATCTATACACATATTTTAACGTACAAAAATAGTAATATTATTTAGATATATACTGTTGAATATTCTATCTTACCGCTTGTTTGACAGTAATTAGAACAATTTAAACACAATTATAGTTCTTCTCTAAAATCCCTATACTCATACAATTATACACTAAACTCTAAAAAGGTAAAGGATCCTCATTGTGTGTAGAGAACTCTGATGAAGAGTTGGCTATAAAATCTGTCTTCTTTGCACCTTTATTCATCTTAGAGGGCATTTCAACATAATTCCTGCCCACCTTAAATTCATCGAGATTTTGGAAGCGCGCATATTCATTATCGAATCTCATATGTGCAATGCCTGTAGGTCCGTTACGATGCTTTGCTACAATAATTTCTGCAATACCAACGAGAGAGTTACCGTTTTCATCTTCTGTAATTCTATAATATTCTGGTCGGTGAATGAAGCATACTATATCAGCATCTTGCTCAATTGCCCCTGACTCACGCAAGTCTGACAATTGTGGGCGCTTTCCTTCATTTCCTACTCGGCTCTCAACACCTCTATTCAATTGCGAAAGAGCAATTATTGGAATATTCAACTCTTTAGCCAGACCTTTAAGAGAACGCGATATCATACTTACCTCCTGCTCGCGACTACCGAAGTTCATTCCACTGGCATTCATAAGCTGAAGGTAGTCGATAATTAGAGCTCTAACATTATGTTCACGCACTAAGCGACGTGCTTTAGTTCTAAGTTCAAAAACAGATAAACTGGGTGTATCATCAATATAAATTGGAGAATTATACAACAATTTGTGGTTCTTATCTAAACGCTCCCACTCATCATCAGACAGTCGACCACTCTTTATACTCTCACCTTTGATCTGACAAACATTAACAATAAGTCTGTTTACCAACTGTACATTAGACATCTCAAGAGAAAATATAGCTATTGGCTGTTCAAAATCTAAAGCAATATTTTTAGCCATTGAAAGCACAAGCGCAGTTTTTCCCATAGCCGGTCTTGCTGCAATAATTACTAAATCGGAATTTTGCCATCCTGATGTTAGTTCATCCAACTCCTTAAAACCTGTTGGAAGACCGCTCATCCCATCCTTTCTATTGGCAGCTATCTGGATATTCTCCAATGCTTCTTTTATAACAGGATTTATCTGAATTACGTCCTTCTTTACATTACGTTGAGAAATTTCAAACAGCTTACCTTCTGTCTCTTGCATCAAATCATCAACGTCAACAGTCTCGTCGAAAGCATTTTGGGATATTTCTGAAGAAAAAGAAATTAACTCTCGGGCCAAATATTTTTGAGCAATAATTCGTGCATGGTATTCTATATGAGCTGCAGATGCAACTTTTTCTGATAGTTCTGCAATATATATTGCTCCTCCCGACGGCTCCAGCTCACCTCTTCTTTTGAGTTCTTCCACTACGGTGAGCACATCTACCGGCTTTTGCTGCATCGATAAACCTTGTACAGCACCATATATCAATTGATGTGAGGGATCATAAAAACTCTCTGGTTTTAATATCTCGCCAACAACGGAATATGCATCTTTCTCAAGCATCAGCGCACCTAAAACTGCCTCTTCAAGCTCTTTAGCCTGTGGGGGAAGTTTGCCAATATCAGGCGCAGTAACAGTTTTCTCTACAACCTTAATTGAAGATTTTCGTCTTTGTTTCTCCATTTATAAATGTTTTGTTTTTATAGTCTGTAAAGTTATACAGTAATTTATTCGTAAGGTCAATTTTACAAGTGATAGTTACCAAAAGTTATGAACAAAGATGTTGAAAAGTTTCCATTTATCCAAATACATAACCCTCGTAACACCTGAGTAGATAGTGTTATAATAGTTAACGAACAAACAACCACTATTTATGAAATAAATATTCTCAACAAATGAACTTTACTTAAGCTTTATTTGTTCTAAATACGAATGATTCCTATTTAATATTTATTTTTACAAAATAGACACTTAATGCAAACTGAGAATATTCTACATAAATTAAAGAGTGAAGGACTTAAGATTACGCCTCAAAGGGTAATAATTTTAAAAGCTGTTTATTCATTAAAAAACCACCCTACGGTTCAGCAAATCATTGACACTGTACATAAAGAAAACCCACATATATCAGTGGGCACAATATATAAAACACTTGATACCTTAGTAGAGAAAGGTGTAATAACAAAGTTTGGAAGCACTAACGACTCAACAAGGTTTGACAAGATAGTTGATAATCATCACCATATACATTCAGGTGATAATGAAAATATAGAGGATTACACAAACAAAGAACTTGACAAGCTACTGAAAGATTTTTTTATGAAAAACAGTATCCCGAACTTTAAAATTGAGTCTATTAAATTAGACATAACCGGTAAATATTATAAATAGTGAACCGTAAAACTTATAAAAGCAACTATCTAATAATTTAAATTTATGAATGCAGAAGAAATTAAAAAACAGAAAGACAAAAAGAACCAAAACAAATTAACTACTGTAGCAGGAGCCCCTGTTGGCAATAATCAGGATTCAATGACAGCCGGTCCACGTGGTCCGATGATGCTACAGGATGTATGGTTTTTAGAAAAACTTGCACATTTTGATCGTGAAGTAATTCCGGAAAGACGAATGCATGCTAAAGGTTCAGGTGCTTTTGGAACATTTAGAGTAACACACGACATTACTCAGTATACGAAAGCAAAGATTTTCTCCGAAATTGGCAAAGAAACAGAGATGTTTGTACGCTTCTCTACTGTTGCAGGCGAAAGAGGTGCTGCAGATGCAGAAAGAGACATTCGTGGTTTCGCAATGAAGTATTATACGGAAGAGGGCAACTGGGATTTAGTAGGAAATAACACACCTGTCTTCTTTTTCCGTGATCCACTTAAATTCCCCGATCTAAATCACGCTGTAAAGCGTGACCCACACACCAACCTTCGTAGCCCTAACAATAACTGGGACTTTTGGTCGAGTTTACCCGAAGCACTTCATCAGGTTACAATTACGATGAGCGATAGGGGTATCCCACGCAGTTATCGCAACATGCATGGGTTTGGTAGTCATACATACAGTTTTATAAATGCAGACAATATTAGGTACTGGGTGAAATTTCATTTTGTAACTCAACAGGGTATCGAAAACCTAACAGATGCCGAAGCAGCAGAGTTGGTTGGTAACGATCGTGAAAGTCATCAGCGCGACCTGTTTGAAGCTATTGGAAATGGCAATTTCCCAAAATGGAAGATGTTTGTGCAGATAATGACTGAAGAACAGGCAGAAAAAATGCCATACAACCCATTCGATCTAACAAAAGTATGGTACAAAGGCGATTTTCCACTTATCCCGGTTGGAGAGTTTGAACTAAATCGCAATCCCGAGAATTATTTTCAGGATGTTGAGCAAGCAGCCTTTAATCCTGCAAACGTTGTACCGGGAATTAGTTTCTCACCTGACAAGATGTTACAAGGAAGGCTTTTCTCATACGGCGATGCACAACGCTACAGATTAGGTGTAAACCACCACCAGATACCTGTAAACCAACCAAAAGGAGTAAAAGATGGCAGGTACAACTCTTATCATCGCGACGGACAAATGAGGGTAGATGGCAACCATGGTGCCACATTGCATTATGAGCCAAATAGTTACAGTGTTTGGAATGAACAACCGGAGCATGATGAACCCGTACAGAAAGTTGATGGTGATATTAAACGCTGGAATTTTCGCGAAGATGATAGCAACTATTACGAACAGCCTGGCAAACTTTTCCGTTTGATGGATCAGGAAGCTCAACAACGTCTGTTTGAAAACACTGCTCGTAATATGGGCTGCAGCGATGAGATTATTAAAATACGTCATATAAACAATTGCTACAAAGCAGACCCTGCATATGGTAGAGGTGTTGCAGACGCACTGGGAATTTCGTACGAGAAAGCTGGAATTGAGTAGTTTAATTCTGGATTAACAGTTTTAACCCCGGTTACTATTAACTTTTTGTTATATAGCCGGGGTTTTGCTTTAAACATACATAAACAATCTTCATACCTTTATTATAATTTTTCCAATTTTAAATATGTCTTAAATA